>NZ_JBEOYD010000030.1:0-136762 GCF_040296885.1 Streptomyces sp. NPDC001980
ATGGTGGCTCCCCCGCCCGGCGGGCATCCGCCGCCGGCACTCGCCCGAGCCGGGCGGCGGATGCCCGCCGTGGCATCAGGGGTGGTAGACCGACTGGAACTGCTGGTACGCCTGGAGTCCCTCGGGCCCCAGTTCGCTGCCGAGTCCGCTGGCCTTCCTGCCCCCGTAGGGGGAGGTGAGGTCGGGAAGGTAGCCGTTGAGCCCGACAGTGCCGGTCCGGATACGGCGGGCCACCTGGACACCGTGGTCCAGGTCCGTGGTCCAGACGGTGCCGGCGAGGCCGTAGGCCGACTCGTTCGCGAGGCGCACTGCCTCGTCCTCTCCGTCGTAGGGGGTGATCGTGAGGACCGGGCCGAAGATTTCTTCCTGCGCGATGGTCGATGAGTTCCCGACGTCGGCAAACACGGTGGGTTCGACGAACCAGCCTCGGTCGAGGCCGGGTGGCCGGCCTCCCCCGGTGGTGAGCCGCGCCCCTTCGTTGAGGCCGGTCTTGATGTGCCCCAGGACCCGTTCGCGCTGCTGTTCACTGACCAGAGGGCCGATCCGGGTGCCGGGGTCCAGCGCGTCACCGACGACGGCGTCACGGGCCATCGCCGTGCAGAACTCGACCACTTCCCGGTACCTGCTGCGGGGGGCCAGGATCCTGGCACTCGCGTAACAGGTCTGACCGTTGTTCAGCAGACTGGCCATGAAGAACTGCTCCGCGTTTGCGGCGAGGTCGGCGTCGTCGAGCACGACGGCGGCGGACCTGCCGCCCAGTTCCAGGGTCACCGGCCGCAGCAACTCGGCGCAGACGGCTGCCACTTGGCGCCCCGCGCCGGTGGATCCGGTGAACGACACCTTGTCGATGCCAGGATGGGAGACCAGATACGCGCCGGTCTCGCGACCGCCCGGAACGATGTTGATCACGCCGTCGGGAATGCCCGCCTCCTCGACCGCCTCCGCCAGCAGCACCGAGTCGAGGACCGTCTGCGGAGCCGGCTTGAGGACGAGCGCGCAGCCGGCCGCCAGAGCCGGGGCCGCCTTGAAGAAGGCGATGGTCTGAGGGAAGTTCCAGGTCATGATGGCGGCTACGACGCCTGCGGGTTCCCGGCGGACCAGGGTGGTGCCACGGGGCAGTCCGGTGCGCAGTTCCTCGGACGTCATGCTGCCGGCCAGCCCCGCGTAGTAGCGCAGCAGGGCTGAGGGCACCACACCTTCGAAGGACCGGGCGACAGTGATCGGCATGCCGTTCTGCGCGCTGACGGCGGCGGACGTCGCCTCCCTCCTGGCGTCGAGCGCATCCGCGAGACGGATCATGGCGGCCGCGCGGCGTTCAGGACCCCAGGAGGCCCATCCGGTCGGTGCGTCGAATGCGGCACGAGCGGCTCCGACCGCCCGGTCGATGTCGCCCTGGGAACCGTCCGGCACGGCACCGAGATGATCGCCGGTACTCGCGGATGCGACGTTGATGACACGGTCGCCGGACGTGTGCACCCAGCGCCCGCCGATGAACAGATGGTTGGGATCCATGGTGAACTCTCCCCACGGCATGGCCCTGGGACCACGGCACTCCGTGGTGTTCGATACGTGGATGACCAGCGGGCACGAGGGTGCCCAGCGCGGTACGCGGGCCGCTGCCGGTCATGGCTTTCCTGCGCGGTGGCCCTGCGCGCAGAACCTGCGGGTGGGCCACATCTGCGACGCCCCTTGCGCCTGGTATCGGCCCTGGGGAGCGCTTTCACGGTTCACGACTGAATGAATGCGACATTACACCCATCTGGGGTAATCTGTCACCAGATGAGAGGAATGTGGATAGAAACGCCGTGGCCGCCGCCTAGCGCGGAAGGGCCGGACGGACGGCTCAGACGCCTCAAGGAGAGGTGGCATCGCATGAGGACATATGGCGGGGCCACGGCCGAAGAGCGCGCTTCGCTCCGCCGTCGGCGCCTCATGGAAAGCGGCCTCGAACTCTTCTCCAGCCGGGGATACGCCCACACCTCCGTCCGTGCCGTACTCCGCCACGCCGGGCTGAAGGACAGGTACTTCGCGGAAAGCTTCACGTCCCTCGACGACCTCATGGCAGCGCTCATGAGAGACATCTACGAGGAACAGATCACCCGGTGCGCCGACGCGGTCGCCACGGACCGGCCGCTGCGCGACCGTGCCCGCAACGTCATCGACACCCTCGTCGGCCTTTCCCTGGAGGACCCCAGAAAAGGGCGCGTCAAACTCACGGAATCCCTGGGAGCCGGCCCCCTCACCGCACGCGAACGCCGTCTGGGCCTGCGGCGCATGAGCGGCCTCGTGGACTCCCTCCTGAGAGAAGGGCTGCACGACCCCCGGATCGACCCCGCCACCCTGTCCGTGGCCGTCGTGGGCGCGGTCAGCGAGATGCTGCTGAGCTGGTTCAACGAAGAACTGGGCATCTCAAGGGAGGAGCTGGTGGATCAGGGCCTCCTCCTGTTCGAGGCGATCACCGAGCACGCGCCGCCGGCATCACGAGAATGACGGAGCAGCCACCGTCAGCAGCTCCCCGGCTCCCCCGGCTCCCTGACTCCCTGACTCCCTGACTCCCTGACTCCCTGACTCCCTGACTCCATGGCTCCATGGCTCCATGGCTCCTTCAGATCATCCGGGACCCTGTGGTCCGCCCACGCGGGCGGCCGTGCCCACCGGCATTCCGTCGCCTCCCCAGCCGCCCTCCCAGCCGCCCTCCCAGCCGCCTTCCCGCCGGCGGTGCCCCAGGCGATCACGACCGGGCCGCAGAGGTCCGCCGCCCCCGCACGAGCAGGGAGCGCGCGTCAGCTCAGCAGCGAGCGGGGCCGTGCGGACAGGATGGCCTCGGCCTCTTCAGCGACCGTCCGAACCACCTCCGCGGCGGGACGGACGGCGTCGACGAAGACCGCCGACTGGCCGTAGAGAATCGCGCTCGTGTCGGGGTCGGGCGGGCCCTCGACCGGGCTGACGCCCTTCGGGGCCGCGAATTCCTCCCTGCGGTCCCGCAGCGTCGCCTCGCGCTCCGACCACTCGTCGGTGAACCGGTTGCGGCGGACCCGTTCACCGATGGCCGCCGGCCACGGCAGTCCCGACACGATGTCGTAGGCCCGCGTCCACACGGTGTCGCCGCCGTCGCTCTCGACGATCAGGCGCTTGTGGGCATCGTGTACCTCGATCGCTTCGGGCGTGGCGAGAAACGCCGTGCCCAGCCAGGCACCGTCCGCCCCGGCGGTGAGGACGGCCGCGAGGGTGCGGCCGTCGCCGATGCCTCCTGCGGCCAGCACCGGAACGTCGGGGTAACGCCTCACGATCCCGGCCAGGAACGGCAGGAGGCCCATCGTCCCGGTATGGCCACCGGCCTCGGTCCCCTGCGCCACGAGGACATCGGCACCCGCGGCGACCGCCGTCCGCGCGTCGTCGTAGCTCTGCACCTGGCACATCACCCGGGCTCCTGCAGCCTTGGCACGAGCAAGCCACGGCCGCGGGTCGGCGAACGACAGCGCGATGACCTCCGGCCGCCCTTCCAGAGCAGCCTCGAAATGCGGTTCCGTGAAGGGGAGGAACGGCGTGATGAAGCCGACCCCGAACGGGAGGCGGGTCCTGGCACGGATGGCCGCGATCTCCCCACGGATCCAGTCGGGCCCCTTCCAGGGATGCGTACCCCCGAACGAGCCGAGCCCGCCGGCCGCGGAGACCGCGGCGGCGAGCGTGCCACCGCTGTGCAGGCTCATCGGAGCCGCCATCACCGGGTAGGTGATATCGAACATTTCGGTGAATCTCGTATGCAACATGAGCAGACGCTAGCGAACACAGTGAGCCCGGCCCGCCAGAAGCGCGCCGTCTCCCCCGCATGAAGCTACTCGCATGCACAGCGGAATCGGCGACGCTTTATGGTTCGGCTGAATCACGACACACAGCAGGGGAATGCGCGCGCTGATCTTCGCGGACGGTGCGGTGGGCAAGTAGGAGCCTGCGCAACTGCTGAAGCCTGTAAGTCGTCCAGAGGCCCGAGCCTGGTTGGGAGGGACCCGGGCCCTATGCGCGCATGCCGATGTTGTGAGGCTGGTCAGGAACCGGCGCCGGGCAGCTCCTGCGACAGTTCGATCATGTTGCCCCACGGGTCACGGAAGAACGCCAGCCGCCGGCTGATGTCCTCGATCTCGAAAGGTTCACCGACAAGGTCGACACCACGGCCGGCAAGCTCCGCACGTGCTTCGTCGACATCGTCGACATGGACGCACAGGTGCTGGTAGCCGCCGTGCTGCAGACTGACCCCGAGGTCGTCGAGGACCTCGTTCGGGAACGGTACCGGTCCCGCCAGCAGTTCCACATGGAAGTTGTCGTCGTTGGGCGGGCAGAGGTACGCGAGCTTCAGCTCACCGTAGGGCCATTCCTGCAGCACCCGGAAGTCCAGCTTCTCCGTGTACCAGGCCTTCGCCGCATCGTAGTCGGGAACGCGGACACCCACATGGTGACCGCTGAAGGACGAAAAAGGGCTCGACGGGTTTTTCGGCGGGTGCGCCGGCATGGGCATCGCAATCACTCCGATCCTGCTGAACCCTCAGGGGACGGCTCGATGAATCAGACAGTCCAGCCTATCGTGCGGTTCGGTGCGGCATAATCAAGCCCCGGCATATTCGCGATCAGGTTTGACGGCTCGCCGATCAGTACTCCGGTGAGAAATCGTGTCCTGAGGTGGATCCTCTTCGGTGGTGGCAGCGGCGGGCGATGGTTCGGTGGTGCCTGCGCCGGCGGGACCGGTTCACGCCCTCTACCGGCCCCGGAGCAGTTCATCGGCTTGCGTGCCCGGAGCAGGGGGCGGATTCCTCGGCCACGGCCATGGCATCGGCAGCAGGCGCTCCGGTGACGGTTCGCTCGGTCGGGTTCGTTCGTTCGGTTCGGGTGATGCTGCGGGCGGGGCACCGTGCGGGAGCCCGGTGCAGGAACCCGGCGGCGGCCGCGGCCCTTTTCGTCCGCCGGGGACGGGTCCGTCAGCCGGTGCCTCCCTTGCCGCCCGTGCCGCCGCTGCCGCCGCTGCCGCCGCTCGCGCAGCCGAGCCCCAGGCAGATCCCGCCGGTCCCGCCCGTGCCGCCGCGACCGCCGTCGCCGGTGCCCACCGCGGCTCCGCCCATGCCGCCCGTGCCGCCGTCGGCGCTGCCGCTGCAGATCCCGGCGCAGATCCCGCCCGTGCCGCCGGTGCCGCCCTCGCGTCCGGGCGCGCCGGCTGTTCCGGTGCCGCCGTTGGCGCTGCCGTTGCACAGTCCGGCACAGATCCCCCCGTCCCGGCTGCCGTTGCTCCCGCTGACGGTGGCGTTGCAGTTGCCCGCACAGACCCGGTCGCCGATCCGCACACTGCCGTCGCCCGCCCTGACCGTGCCGAATCGGATGTGGCCGCCGCCGGGCCGGGCGCTGTCGGCGGGAAACTGCCGGGCGGCCGCCACGGTCGTACGGCTCTGCGGCATCGGCGCCGCCGTCGCGGCCGGTGCCAGCGCGCCGGCCGCGACACCGGCGGCCAGGGCGGCCGAGGCCGTGAGTCCGAGACGGGCCTTCCAAGAACGCATACGCATGGCATTCCTCATTTCCGAAGAATTGATTTCCGTACGACTGCTTCGCTGTATCGAATAAACCCGGTCATGGGCCGTACCGTCACGGGCCCGGGAATTCGGGGCTTGACAGGAACGCCCCAGCCCGCATCGGGCCGGGGCGCCGGGGAGGGAAAGCACCTCAGTTACCGAAGAGGGAGTTCAGACCCAGCAGCGCGGCCCAGTCCCCGTGGCGGAACTGCCGGTCCCAGGTGTCGAACTCCTTCTCGGAGATCTTGTACTTCTTGACGCCATCGGCCTTCTTCGTCTGCCCGGACTCCACGCTCAGCACTATCCGCGCCTTGTCCAGACCCGTGAGCTCCGACTTGGGCTTGTCGGGCAGGTCACCGAAAGTGAAACAGCCGGGCTTTCCGGGCTTTCCGGGTTCTCCCTGCCGGCCGGGCGCACCGCCCTTCCCGCCTTCCCCGCCTTTGCCGCAGTGGGACAGGGCGGCAAAGGACGTCCGACTGGTTCCAGTGGTGACACCCGGCGCCGCCTGAGCGGCGCACGCGGTGCCGGCGGCGAGGGCCAGGGAGGCCACCGCCAGGACGACCGGACGCTGCCAGCGAGTTCTGGACATGAGGGTTCTCCGTTTTCCTTGATCGAGGTTGTGGTTCTGCGGGCGCCGCGCCGACCGCTGGGCTCCGCGCACCGGTCAGTGAGATGCGGGGATGAGGTGCAGGGGTGGGGGGCGGAGACCGCGTGGGCCTTCGCCCCCACCGGGGCGAGACGGTCAGAAGATGCTGCCGCCGCCCGCACCTCCGGCTCCGCCCAGGCCGCCGAAGAGGACGCCGAGCCCGCCGGCACCGCCCTTGCCGCCCTTACCGCCCTGGAAGACACCGAAGCCGCCGTTGCCGCCCTTGCCTCCGTTGCCGCCCTTGAGGATGCCGGAGCCACCGGAGCCACCGGAGCCTGCGCTGCCGCCGAACAGACCGGAGCCGCCGTTCCCACCGGCACCGCCGTTGCCGCCGACGACACCGTCACCGCCGCCACCACCGCCGCCGCCACCACCGCCGGACAGGATGCCGTCGCCGCCGGTGCCGCCCCTGCCCCCGTCACCGCCGGCGCCCAGGACGCTGCCGCCGCCGGAGCCGCCGGAGCCGCCGCCACCACCGATCAGGCCGCCGCCTCCGGCGCCTCCGTCACCGCCGGCGCCGCCGCCGTGGACAAAGCTCACGACATGCGAGGCGGGCATCGGGGCGGCCATCGCGGCGGACGCCGGCAGGACGACGCCCCCGGCAATCACCGCGGCCGAGGCCGCGAGCGCCGCAAGACCGAAACGCCGGCGCCCGGAACGGATGCCGCTGCGGGTGCGAAAAATACGAGTCATGGTTCCTCTCCTGTCGATACACGGGATTCTTCTGCCGGCTCCGGAAATTCCGGACGACAGCCGGTGAAGCGTTCTCACAGGAACGCCCGACCGGGACAACTCGCGGTTTCAACGGAAGAGGAAACAACCTGTCGGATTTCCGTCCCACCGTTCTGCCTCGTTCGTGCTCCGGATTTCCTTTCCGGTGAGGCCCGCACTTCAAGTAGGCCCCGCGGACACCCCACGGTCACGTTCCGAGGGATCGTGACTTGACCCGACTGGACACATCGGGTAATGCACGCAAAAGGGCGCCCAGGTGGCCCTGCAGACACCCTGCGGCGTACGAACGGTTCCAGGGCCCCGATCCGGCCGCGGTGGTCAGCGGCCGGTGGAGGCGGGGCCGCCCTGGGCCGGGTCCAGGCCGGCCATCAGTTCCGCGAAGGCCCGCACGGCTGCCGGGGAGGTGAAGAGCCGGTCGAGGCGGGCGCGGGCCAGACGGTGCACAAAGGGGCCGCAGCGGGTGCTGTCGCCGGCGTCGTGGACCGTCCGGGTCAGCCAGTGGGAGAACTCCTGGTCGCTCCAGACCCGGCGCAGGCAGCGCTCGGAGTAGGTGCGCAGTGCGGTGTCGTCCCCGTCGCGGACGTGGTCGCGGACGGCGCGCGCGAAGACGTCGGCGTCGTACAGGGCGAGGTTCATGCCCTTGCCGCCCATGGGAGACACGATGTGGGCGGCGTCCCCGACGAGGAACAGCCGGCCGTACTGCATGGGGTCGGTCACCAGACTGCGCAGCCGGAAGGTCTCACGGTCGGTGACCGGGCCGGCGGCCAGGGCGGGATCGCCGAGCCGGGCGCGCAGCGCGTCCCAGACCCGCTCGTCGGGCCACGCAGCGGGGAGGGCGCCCGGCGGGCACTGGAGGTAGTACCGGCTGCTGTGCGGCCCGCGGGGGAAGTGCGCGGCAAAACCCTGCGCGCTGACCGCGAGCAGGGGGTGGGCGGGGGGCGGGGCGTCGGCGAGGACCGTGAGCCAGCCGATGCCGTGGTCGAAGGTGTGGGCGGTGAGGTGACCGGCGGGGACGGCGGTGCGGGTTGCGCCGTGGTCACCGTCGCAGCCGGCGACAAAGGCGCAGGTGATCGCGTGCGGGGTGCCGTCGGCGGAGCGGTAGCGGACCACCGGGCGCTCCCCCGTCAGGCCGTGCAGGGTGACATCGGCCGCCTCGTAGCGCAGGTCGCCGCCGTCGGCGAGGAGGGCCGCGGTCAGCCTTTGCACCAGGACCTGCTGGGGACACAGACGCGCCCCTGGGCCCTCCCCGCCGCCGCTGTCGTCGACAAGGTGGCTCACGCCGTCCACCCGGAACTCCAGGATGCCGTCGTGCGCCGGCCCGTCCAGCACCAGGCCGGCCAGCCCCCAGGACTCGAACATCCGCACAGCACGGGCCTCCACGATGCCCGCCCGCTGCCTCTGCGCCACATGCTCACGGCTGCGGCGCTCCAGGACGACACAGTCCACCCCGCACCGGCGCAGCAGAGCAGCAACGGTCAGCCCGGCCGGACCCGCACCGACCACCACAACAGTCGCGGACTCCCGCACCTCACCCAACTGCCCCTGTGCCTCGACCACTTGACACCTCCGGAGCCAGCCTAGCCGCGCAACCGGCAGACCCGCTCCCCGACCACGGCGAGCTGCCGACGGGCCAAAGCAGACGCCCACGACAGCAGCTCAAGCGGGGTGGCTGAGCACGCTAGGTGACGGGCACGGAGCGTGGTTCGGCGATGCCGATGATGAACTCCTCCCGCAGCCGGATGTCGGCCGACCACCCCGACGCGGCGAGTTCGCCGGCGAGTTCTGCCGGGTCGTGGAGGACCTTCACGATGCGGTACTGGCTGCCGTCGTCGAGCCGGCGCACGTCCGCGGCCACTTGCTCACGGGCGGCCGCAGCGGGACCTTCATCGATGAAGATGGCCTTGCCGCCTGGCGCGAGGGCGGCAGCGACGGTGTGCCAGAAGTCGCCGAGCCGAGACGGCGGGACATGGGAGAGAAAGAAGGCGAAGAACACAGTGTCGTAGCGGCGCGGCGGCCACCACTGGAACACGTCGGCCCGATCGAACCGGACGTTGGAGGAGGGGACCCGCGCTCGCGCAATGCCCAAGACCTCCGGGGACGCATCGACAGCAGTCACCGAGCGCGCCCGCGCGGCCAACGCCCCAGTCCACTGCCCCGTTCCGCAGGCAAGCTCCAGCACGTCCCCGGCAACCGGGAAGTCGTCGGCCAGGGCCAGCAGCTCGCGCAGGTCCTCGCGCTCGGCATAGACCCGGTCGTACTCGGGCGCGCGAGCTCGGTAGTAAGCAATCTGCTCCGCCAGAAGGGCATCCTCATCGATTGCCATGACCTCGACCCTAACGGGCCCAGGCACAAGTAGTCCCAGAACAAGCCAGTCCCCGGGGCCACTTGAAGATGTCCAGGCAATACAGGATCTTCATCACACGGGGCCAACCGAAGCCGACATGCCGGGGCCGTTCAACGACGTCAAAGCCACCGGTCGGGTCGGCCCGCGCCTGTCCCGTCCCGAAGGATCTGGTCTCCGTCACAAGTGACCTGGTCTGATTCGTCGTTGATCTCAGTTGATCTTGTTCGTCATCCTGATCGCTGCACTATTCTGTCGGGCCATGAACGCGGACCGCTGGTTGGCAGACACCCGGGCCTCCTACGACACGGTCGCGGTCAGCTATGCCGACCAACTACGCGAGGCTCTGGCCGGGGCGCCGTATCTTCGGGCGGCTCTGGCGCTGTTCGCCGACTTGGTGCACGCCGCCGGCGGTGGGCCGGTGGCGGACGTGGGTTGCGGACCTGGACACGTCACCGCTCACCTGCACGAGCTGGGTGTGGACGCTTTCGGCATCGACCTTTCATCCGGGATGATCGACGTGGCTCGGCGTGACCACTCCCGCCTGCGGTTCGAGGTGGGCTCGATGACCGACCTCGACCTCGCCGATGCCTCAGCGGTGTGCATCGTGAAGTCGCAGGTCACGGGTCTGATGTGAATGGCGAGTTGGGTGCACGGCTTCGCGCATCTCAAGAACTGGCGCGTCCTCGGCAAGGTCCGCACCGACCCGAACCGGGCGACCGCGCTGGTGCGGGCCCTGCTCGTGCTGACGAACCGGGAAGTCGCCCGCTGACGGATGATCTTGTCGGTCGACTACCGCTGCGGACCTGCCCGAGCTTCCTGATGCCTACGCACACCAGGCCGTCTGACGTGCAGTTTTCATGATGCACGGGTGTCAGTGCGCCGCGCACTCCCGCAGACCGCCTTCGTCATCGCCACCCCATATCCCGGGCTCGTCTGCAGCATCCTCACCGTCGACCAATACGTCGACCTCTCGCCGACGACGCGCATTACCCCTTTGAAAGCTTCCCTGCCACGACGTCCTGGCAACAATGCTCCCCATTCGATCACTTGGGAGCCTGCCGACCGCGAGGGCCCCGAAGTGGCGCCCTGCCGGGGCAACGAGGGCATTCGGTCATGGGACTTCGGGCTCGCGGACGGCGGACCTACGGGATCCTGACAGCCGGCTGGGGCGGCCCGTCGTCAGCCCCGGGTGGCCCGGTTGGCGCCGTAAGCACGGCTGACGGTGTCCACGATGCCTGCCTTCGCCTCCTGGAACTGTGCATCGTCAATGCCGGACTTGCGCAGGAATTCGATGCCCTGCATGGCCGCGAGCAGGCTCAGCGCGGCCTTTTCGATGTCTGTGTCCGACCGGATCTCACCTGCGGCCCTGGCCCGCTGCAGTGCGGTCGTGAAGACGGCGATGATGCGGTCATACGTGCGCCGTGCCGCTTCGCTGACGTCATCGTCCTGCCGGGCCAGCGCGGCGGCCGAGCCGGAGAGGTAACAGCCGTCCTCGGTCAGTCCCAGGCGGCCGCTGTCACCGAAGGTCACCGCGGCCATGAGCCATTCCCAGGCGCTCTCGGCCGACTCCTGGTCCGCCTGCAGCCCGTTCACCTGCTGCTCGCAGTAGTCCCGCAGGCTCTTCACGAACAGACCGTGCTTACTGCCGAAAGCACCGTACAGACTCTGCGACGCCACCCCCGTCGCCTCGCAGAGGTCCGCCATGCTCGTGGCCGCGTACCCAGTGCGCCAGAACTGCTGCCGAGCGGCCTTCAGCACCGTGCTCTCGTCAAATTTTCGTGGTCGCGCCATGGGGAGACTCTACCCCGCAATTTGGGTACACGACCAAAAATGGCGGCGCCGGGCCCTGGCGGGCCGTCCACCCGGAGGCGATGGAGCAGGTTTTTGGTTGTTTAACCAGAAACCGTGTTACGGTGGTGCCATGCCGCGTACCCCTCGGCGGGCCGACGCGACTCCTCAAACGAATCAGGTCGAAACGGTGCTCCATGGAAACCACGAGCATCGGCAAGACGGAAAGCGGAACGAACCATGAACGAAAACGACCTCCACGCGCAGCGCGAAGCAACAGCCATCCAGTACTTCCGCCTGGTCGATGCCGCCGATCCGGCACTCCTCGAACTCTTCGCAGACGACGCGCAGATGTTCTTCCCGAAGTTCGGAACCGCCAAGGGCCTGGCGCAGATCGGGGCCTTCGCCCAAGGCTTCGCCCGGGGCATCGCTGACATCGAGCACGACATCGCGCACTTCAACGTCCTCACGTCCGGCGACTACGTCGTCGTCGAAGGGGCCGTCAAGGGAGAGACGACATCCGGTGTGGAGTTCCCCGATGGATCCTCATCCTTCGGACTCTTCTGCAACGTGTTCGAGTTCCAGGGCGAAAAGATCAAGAGGCTCCACATCTACGAAGACCCCGACTTCGCAGGCACCCACACAGACGGAGCGTCCTGGGGTCAGTCCGTACGTGACAGCATGTAGCCGGTACGACCTGTTCGTGACTGCACCAAAACGGGTGGCTGCGACCAGCACCTTCGAAGGAAGTTTCAGCCGTCTCGGCTCTGCCATGTGGTCACGCAGGCTTCGTTCCCCTCCAGGTCGGCAAGCACCCAGAAAGCCGGGGCACGGGCCGCGGACACAAGTCGGCCCCCAGCCGCCAGTGCGGTCTCGATCCGCCGGGATGCCTCGTCATGCGGAACACAGATGTCGAAGTGGATGCGATTGCGCTGTGGGCGCGCCCGGTCCATCTGCTGGAACCAGATGGCCGGGCCTTGCCCGACCGGGTCGATGAGCGGATCCTCCGGTCCTTCGGCACCCGCCTCATCCGCATAGCCCAGCACTGCCTTCCAGAACGGCCGAATCCCGGCGATGTTCAGTGCATCAATCGCGATCTCCAGAAGCTGGACGGACCGCGGTGCCCCCGTTCCGATGTCGGGCCGCGTCACAAGCCCGGTCCTGTCCGCGGTGGCAGAGATCTGACGCGCGAGTTCGACATCCCTGGTGGTAACCGCTGCACGGTCCAACGTCTGCAACGTGAAGACGACCCGATCGGGGCGGACATCGACCCGAAGGTGCCGGTCGGCGTCGTCACCACACACCGCGACAGCCTCCGCCGCCAAGCCGATCGCCTGAGCCAACGACCTGACCGGGACCGACGTTCGAAGAGTCCCCAGCAAGAAGCGCCACCCGTAGTCCTGGACCGCCTCTGACGCTTCCTGCCGATTCAATATCTGCTCCATGGCCGCATCCTTGCAATCCCCACTGTCAGCCGCGCCTGCCGGTACTTCTGAAACAGGCCCTGGCTTGAGTTTCAACTTCAGGCCAGCCCTCAATGCTCCTGCTGAGCGGCGACTCCTCGTGCCGTGATCGGCCGTCGCCTGGGTTATGAGACGCCGGCCGATACGGCGCCCATCACGCGCGGGTTCCGGAACCTGCGGACCGCTCGTGTGGTCGGGTTCAGGCGAAACACACCGCGCGCTGCCCCACTCGACGCGGCAACGAGGCCGATCCGTACCGGCCCGGTGATGTCCGACCGGGATGGCTCAGAGCCGCCGGATCACAGGTGCGTCAGTGCGGGCCGTGATGTCCCGGGCGGTCACACCGGGCGCGCATTCCGTCAGTACCAGGCCGTCCGGCGTGACGTCCAGGACGCCGAGGTCGGTGATGACGCGGTGGACGCAGCGCTCGCCCGTGAGCGGGAGCGTGCACTCCTTGACGATCTTCGGAGTGCCGTCCTTGGCCGTGTGTTCCATGAGGACGATGACGCGGCGGGCGCCGTGGACGAGGTCCATCGCGCCGCCCATGCCCTTGACCGTCTTCCCCGGGACCATCCAGTTGGCCAGGTCGCCGGCGGCGGAGACCTGCATGGCGCCGAGCACCGCCGTGTCGATGTGGCCTCCGCGGATCATGCCGAAGGAGAGCGCCGAGTCGAAGAAGGAGGCTCCCGGCAGGACGGTCACGGTCTCCTTGCCCGCGTTGATCAGGTCGGCGTCGACTTGGTCCTCGTGCGGGTAGGGGCCGGTGCCCAGGATGCCGTTCTCCGAGTGCAGGACGACGTGGACGCCGGGCGGGAGGTGGCCGGGGACGAGGGTGGGCATGCCGATGCCGAGGTTGACGTAGGAGCCGTCGGCGAGTTCGGCGGCGGCGCGGGCGGCCATCTGGTCGCGGGTCCAGCCCGGTTGACTGCGGACGGGGGCGGTCATGGTCGTACAGTCCTCTTCTCGATGTGCTTGTCCGCGGCCTGCGCCGATGTGAGGGGCACGATGCGCTGGACGAAGATGCCCGGCAGGTGAATCTCGTCGGGGTTCAACTCGCCCGGTTCCACGAGCTCTTCGACTTCGGCGACGGTGACGCGACCGGCCGTCGCGGCGAGCGGGTTGAAGTTGGCGGCGGACTTCCGGAAGACCAGGTTGCCGTGGCGGTCTCCGCGCCAGGCCCGCACGAGCGCGAAGTCGGTGGTGATGCCGAACTCCAGGACGTGGGTGCGGCCGTGGAAGTCACGGGTCTCCTTGGCGGGGGACGCCACGGCAACCACGCCGGAGGCGTCCCCGGGCGCGTATCGCCACGGCAGCCCGCCGCCGGCGACCTGGGTGCCGACGCCTGCGGGGGTGTAGAAGGCGGGGATGCCCGCACCGCCCGCACGCAACCGCTCGGCCAGCGTGCCCTGCGGTACCAGCTCCACCTCCAGTTCGCCCGACAGGTACTGCCGGGCGAACTCCTTGTTCTCGCCCACGTAGCTGCCCGTGACCCGGGCGATCCGGCCGTCGGCCAGCAGGACCCCCAGTCCGCGTCCGTCCACGCCGCAGTTGTTCGACACCACCTGCAGACCGGTGCTGCCCTGGGCGTGCAGGGCCCGGATGAGGACGTCGGGGACGCCGCTGAGGCCGAAGCCGCCGACGGCGAGTGTCGCTCCGTCGGGAATGTCGGCGACCGCGTCCGCGGCGCTCGGACTGACCTTGTCCATGAGGGGGGCCTTTCTGCCGTGCGTTGTTGCTGGGTCAGCCGCCCGTGCGCAGGGCGTCCGAGATCGACTTGGCGCCGCCGTGCGCGGTGAGTCCGCCGTCGACCGGGATCTCCGCCCCGGTGATGAAGGACGCGTCGTCGGACAGCAGGAACACCACGAGCGGGGTGATGTCGTCGACGGTGCCGGTGCGGCCGAGCGGCGTTTCGCGGAGGTTGGCCTCGCGGAACGCCGGCGCCGCGGAGGCGGTCATCTCGGTCTCCACGAAGCCGGGGTGGATGGTGTTCACGCGGATGCCGCGGGGGCCGAGTTCCATGGCGGCCGTTCTCGACAGGCCGCGCAGCGCCCACTTGCTGGTCGTGTACGCGACCGGGTAGTGGGCGGTGAGCGCCGCCGAGGAACCGACGTTGACGATCGATGCCCCCACGCGCATCAACGGCAGCAGATGCTGGATGCCGAGGAGCGGCCCGGTGACGTTGACCGCGTGGACCCGGGCCATGTCCTCGGGCCGCACGTCGTCGATGCGGGCGCGCCAGGTGACGCCCGCGTTGTTGACCAGCCCGTGCACGCGCCCGTGGGTCTCGCGCAGTTCGACGGCGAGTCGCGCCCAGTCCTGTGCGCTGGTGACGTCGAGGCGGCGGCAACCGGGGGCTTCCGTCACGTCGGTGGCGATGACCCGCGCGCCCTGGCGGGTCAGTTCCCCGGCCTCCGCGGCACCCTGGCCGCCGGCCGCGCCGGTGACCACGACGACCTTGCCGCGCAGCCGCCGGGAACGCTCTTCGTCGGTCACGGCCGCTCCCGCGGGCGGCGCCGGGCGACCGGGACCGGCACCGGATCGGCGCCGGGTACCACGGTGTTGGAGACGGTGCCGATGCCCTCGACGGTGAGGGTGACGGTGTCGCCGGGCTTCAGCGGCGCCGGGTCCTGGCGGCCTCGCAGCCCCCACAGTTCCGCCAGACAGCCGCCGTTGCCGCAGGTGCCCGAGCCGAGGACGTCGCCGGGGCGCACCCAGGTCCCGCGTGAGGCGTAGGCGACCATCTCCTCGAAGGTCCAGCTCATGTTGGACAGCAGGTCCCTGCCGACCACCTCGCCGTTGATCTCCGCGGTCAGTGCGAGGCGCAGGAAGCCGTCCGCGTCGCGGTACTCGTCCAGCTCGTCGGCGGTGACCAGGAAGGGCCCCAGGGTGGTGGCGGTGTCCTTGCCCTTGCACGGGCCGAGGCCGACCTTCATCTCGGCGGACTGCAGGTCGCGGGCGGACCAGTCGTTGAGGACGGTGTATCCGATGATGTGGTCGCGGGCCTGCTCGGGGGTGAGGTCGCGGCCCTCCTTGCCGATGACGGCCGCGACTTCGAGCTCGAAGTCGAGCGTGCTCGATCCCGGCGGCATCGGGATGTCGTCGTGCGGGCCGAACACGGCGTAGGGGTTGGTGAAGTAGAACGTCGGGGCTGTGTACCACTGCCCCGGCACCCCGGCGGAACCGTCCACGGACCGTCGTACACCCTCGACGTGTTCCTCGAAGGTGACGAAGTCCCGCACGGTGGGCGGCTGGAGCGGCGCGAGGAGGGTGACGTCGGCGACGTGCGGACCGGCCGGGACGTCGAGCGTCGCGGAGCCCGCGTCCAGCAGCTCGGCCAGGCCGCCTCCGTCGGCGAGCAGGCCGGTCAGCGAGCTGACGCCGGGCAGTGGACAGAGCCTGCCGTCCTCTTCGACGACGGCCACCTGACGTCGGTCGCGGTGTTCGTACGTGGCGAAACGCATGCAAGGGGTCCTGTCGACGGGAGGGCGGGGGAACAGGGCCGGGGACGCGGCGGGGAGCCAGGACAGGACAGGGCTGCCGCGTCCCCCGGGGTTCGGGATCAGACCGGCGGGGCGACGAAGCAGCCGCGGTCCACGTCGTTGAAGGACTCCTTGGTGACCAGCTCGTTCATGGGGTTGGCGGTGCCCCACTGGTCGGTGACCTCGGGCTGGGAGAAGTCGTAGACGTGCGGGTGCCAGGTGTCCTCGTCGAGGAGTTCCAGTTCCGTCGTGTACTCGACGGTGTTGCCGTGCGGGTCCAGGAAGTAGGTGAAGGTGTTGTCGCCCGCCATGTGCCGCCCCGGACCCCAGACCTTCCTGAAGCCGGCGCGGATCACCCGCCCGGAGCCGCGCATGTACTCGTCGATGCCGCGCATCTCGAAGGAGACGTGGTGCAGGGAGGTGTGCGGGCCCCTGGCGATGGCCATGGAGTGGTGCTGGTTGCTGATCCGCATGAAGTGCATGACGTCGCCGATGTGCGGATGGCCGAGCGTGTCGGTCAGGCGGAAGCCCAGGTGGGTCTCGTACCACTCCCGGGTCCTGTCGAGGTCCGGTGAGTTCAGGACGACGTGCGACAGCTTGACCGGGATCGACTCCTTCTCCTCGATCCTGCGGTGCTGCCGTGCCTCGACGTCGGCCGAGACCTCGATGGTGCGGCCGTCGACGTCGAAGAAACGGAACCCGTAGCCGCCGCCGGGGGTGTCGACCTTGCCCGGCTGGGAGACCAGCTGAACGCCTCCGTCGAGGAGACGGCCGGCGAGGGTGTCGACGTCCTCGGCGCTCGCGGCCCCGTAGGAGACGAGGTCGAGGCGCTTCTCGTCGGCCTTGCGCAGCCGGACGACGTACTGCTCGGGGCTTCCCTCGGCGGCCAGGAAGGAGATCCCGGAGTCGTCCGCGACCTTGGTCAGGCCCCAGACACCGGAGTAGAAGTCGAGCTGCTTGTCGTAGTCGGGCACGGCGAGGTCGACGTGCCGCAGATGGGTGAGCAGACGGTCGCTCATCGTGGGGGTTCCTTCTCAGTCGAGGTCGAGCAGGGCGGCCGCGTTGCCGCCCCGCACCGCGTGGAAGTCGTCGTCGGGCAGGTCCGCCGCGCGCAGTGCGGCCAGCGGGTCCTCGGTGCCCATGTCGAACGGGAAGTCGGAGCCGAGCAGGACCCGCTGCGGTCCGGCGGCGCGCAGCAACCCCCGCAGTACGTCCGAGTCGTGGACGAGGGAGTCGAAGTACAGCTGCTTCAGGTAGCTGCTCGGCTCCCGGGCGCAGTCCCGTGCGTCCGGACGGACTCGCCAGGCGTGGTCGGAACGGCCGAGGTGGGTGGGGAGGTAGCCGCCGCCGTGCGCCGCGATCAGCCTCAGCTCCGGGTGGCGGTCCAGGACGCCGGAGAAGATGAGGTGGGAGAGGGCGACGGCGTTCTCGGTGGGCTGGCCGACGGTGTTGGACAGGTACCACCGGTCCAGTCGTTCGTCGAGGGTGCAGCCGAACGGGTGCAGGAAGACGAGGGCGCCGCGTTCCTCGGCCCGGGACCAGAAGGGCTCGTACGCGGGATCCGACAGCTCGTGGCCGGGGGCGTGCGAAGAGATCTCCACGCCCTTCAGGCCCCGGTCCAGTGCGTGGTCGAGCAGCTGCACGGTGAGGTCGGGGTGTTGGAGGGGCACCAGACCGAGGCCTTGCAGCCGGTCGGGGGCCTTCGCGCAGTGTGCGGCGGTGCCCTCGTTGGCCAGCCGGCATATCCGTGCCGCGAGCCGGGGCTCGGCCCAGTAGTGGTAGTGCGACGGGGAAGGGCTGATCAACTGGATGTCCACGCCCTGGCCGTCCATGGCCGCGAGGCGTGCGGCGGCCTCCGTCAGCATGGGCGCGCGTGCCCCGACCATCGGACCGTTCACGGCCAGGGCCGCCGGGCCGTTGCGCCGGGCGTCGAGCTCCCGGGCCTCGACGAGTCCGGGTTGGCCGGCGACGGCCTCCTCGACCTCCGGCAGCAGCAGGTGGGCGTGGACGTCGATCGTCGGCGCGGAGGACGCGGTGTCGGTCACGGGAGTTCCTTGAGGAGGTTCATGGTGCTGCCGACCAGCCCGGCCATGTCGGCGTCGCGCACGCCGTCCAGCTGCCACCGGCCGATCTGCATGGACGCCTCGACGACGGTGCGTACCCGTGGGACGCGGCGGTCGTAGTACGCCTGGAGCAGGTCGTCGTCCCAGTCCCGGCCGCCACCGAGCAGCTCGGCGAGGACGAGGGCGTCCTCCAGGGACATCGCCGCACCCTGGGCCATGGTGGGCGGGCAGCAGTGGGCGGCGTCGCCGATCAGCACGACCCGGCCGCGGTGCCAGGAGCCCTCGACCAGCAGGCGGTCGAACCAGGTGTAGTTGACCTGCTTCGGGTCGGTGATGTGCTCGGTGATCTCCGGCCATACGCCTCCGTAGCCGCGCGCCAGGCGGCGCATCTCGTCGGCGTGGCCGGCCGGGTCGATGGAGGCGCGGTCGCGGCACGCCTCGACGACGTAGGCGTAGATCGTGGTCTCACTGGTGGGGCAGTAGCCGGCGATGTAGGCGGGGCCGCCGTAGGTCAGGTCGGTGCGGGTCACGCTCGCGGGCCGTGGGGCGGCGATGCGCCAGATGGCCATGCCGGTGGGTTCCGGCTTGTCGGTGATCCCGATCGCGGCGCGGGTGGCCGAGTTGAGGCCGTCGGCGGCGATCACCAGGTCGTAGCGGCCGGTCGTGCCGTCGCTGAAGCGCACCGAGACACCGTCGGCGTCCTGGTCCAGGGTCTCGGCGGTGGTGCCCAGACGCACACCGGCGCCGGAGGCGCGGACCGCGTCGATGAGGATCTGCTGAAGCCGGGGGCGCTGCATGCCGAGGGTGGCCGGCAGGTCCTTCCCGCCCGTCTGGATGTCCTCGGCGACGAACAGGACGGTGCCGTCGGGGGCGGTCACGCCGAGCGAGCCGAAGGCGTATCCGGAGGCCTCCACCTGCTCCCACACGCCCAGTTCGCGCAGGACCCGCAGGGCGTTGCCCTGGAGGGTGATGCCGGAGCCGGTGGTGGCGTTCCAGTCGGGTCTGGCCTCGATCAGGTCGACGGCGATCCCGGCGCGGCGCAGCAGGACGGTGACGGCGTTGCCCGAGGCGCCCCCGCCGATGACCAGGACGGCGGGGGTCCTCCGGGTCGGGGGTTGAGGGAGAGTGCGGCTGTCAGCCATGTCGGGGATACCTCCCGGGGTTGGGCCGCGCGGCATCGGGCGGCTGGGGTGCGGCTCGCCCGCTGGGGACGCGGGCCAGGAGTGGGGACGGGGGTGCGGGCCGGATGCGCCACTGCTGTCCGGGCACGGCGCATCCGGCGACTGAACAAGCCTGCTGGGCGGGTTACTTGAGCGGGCAACCTGAGCTGGTTGCTCGGCGGCTCACTTGACGGCGATCGGGTTGACGGGTGAGCCGACGGCGCCGGTGATGGGCAGCGGCGCCGCGGTGAGCCAGAACTCGTACACGCCGTCGGCCGCGCAGTCGGCGGCGAGCGCGTCGAGGTCCCACATCTCACCGATGAGCAGGCCCATGTGCGGGATGGCGACCTGGTGCAGCGGCTGGAAGGCGTCGTCGAACTCGTTGGGCCGCACCTCGAAGCCCCAGGTGTCGGTGGCGATCGCGGCGATCTCGGCGCGGTGCAGCCAGTCGGCGGCGGTGAAGGACAGCCCGGGCGAGTCGCCGCCGGCGTAGTCGCCCCAGCCTTCGCGGCGGGCCCGGGCCAGCCGTCCGGTGCGTACGGTGACGATGTCGCCGCGCCCGACCGCCACACCGTGCGCCTCGGCGGTCGCCGTCAGGTGCTCCTCGGTGATGGCGAACCCGTCGGGCAACTCCCCTGCGGTGCCGATGACTTGGCCCACGTCCAGCAGGACCCCGCGCCCCGCGACGTACGGCGCCATGTGCTCGATGCCGGTGACCAGGTCGCCGTCGGAGGTGACGGTACGGGCCGCGTCCCGGCCGTTCCAGGCCTTGCCGTGGTCGAAGATGTGCCCGAGCCCGTCCCACTGGGTCGAGCACTGCAGGGGCATCGCGATCACGTCGTCGGCACCGCCGATGCCGTGCGGGAAGCCCTGGTTGCCGAGGGCCGCGTCGGTGCCGGTGTCCAGCATGGTGTGCACCGGATTGGTGCGCCGACGCCAGCCCCTCTGCGGGCCGTTCATGTCGAAGGACTGCGACAGCGAGAAACTCACGCCCCGCCGCACCAGTGCGGCTCCCTCGCGCCGCTTGGCCTCGTCCAGGAAGTTGAGGGTGCCGAGCACGTCGTCCGCGCCCCAACGCCCCCAGTTCGAGAACGCCTTGGCGGCCTCGGCGATCGCGCCCTCGGGGTCGTGGCGGTCCACGCTCATGCCGACGCCTCCGCCACACAGCGGGTGCGCTGCACGCCCAGACCGGTGATGGTCCCTTCCATCACATCGCCCTCCCGCAGCAGCCGCCCCCAGTGGAGGCCGTTGCCCGCCGGGCTGCCCGTCAGCACCAGGTCGCCCGGCAGGAGTCGGGCCGTCTGCGAGATGTAGGACACCAACCGTGCCACGCCGAAGAGCATGTCCTTGGTGGACTCGTCCTGCATGGTCTCGCCGTTGAGCCTGAGGGTGACCCGCAGGTCACCCGGGTCCGCGACCGACCCGGCCGGGACGAGCCACGGGCCGAGCGGCGTGAAACCGGGCGCGTTCTTGCAGCGCAGCCAGTCCGTGCCGATCGCCTTCATGTCCCGCCGGAAGACGGTGGCCCGGTCGGTGAGGTCATTGGCGATCGTGTAGCCGGCCACGTGGTCCAAGGCTTCCTCGACGGAGACCCGATGGGCCGTCCTGCCGATGACGGCTGCCAACTCCAGCTCCCAGTCCGGCTGTTCGGCCCACGACGGCAGTTCGACGTCGTCGTAGGGGCCCGTGACCGTGCTGGGCAGGCCGATGAAGACGTACGGCAGGTCCTCGGCGGCCCGCCGGTCCATCACCGCGGCGATCTCCGCGCGCGCCTCCTCGACCGTGCGCGGGTCGTCCGAGGCACGGTGGGCTACCTCCAGGTCGATCACGTGCTGCCGGTAGTTGGCACCCGACTGGAAGATCTGGCGCGGCTGCAGCGGAGCGTGCACCCGGAGGCTCTCCAGGGGCTGCCAGTCGAGGGCGTCCTCGTTGGCCAGGCAGTGCAGGACGGAGAGGGATTCCTCCCAGCGCTCCACCACGGCCCGCACCTCGGACGGCGCCCAGGCGAGCGCCCGGCCGAGATCGAGCACGCGCCCCTTCGCCAGGATGCCGGGGAACGGCTGTCCGTCCGGAAGCGAGAACGTGCCGAGCGCGAACGGGCCGGCAGGTTGCACGAGTGTTGCCATCAGATGTCCTCCCGCTGGGATGGGGTCTACTCTGACCTCGATCCGTCAATCATGGAAATCAATCCTGTGGATGCGCCTCATCCATGGCGCGGATGGCTTCCCCTGCGTTCGGTGGTGCCCGGTGAACCTGTCCCGACTCGATCTCAATCTGGTCCTCGCCCTGCGCGCGCTGCTGGAGGAGCGCAACGTGACCCGCGCCGGCGAACGCGTCGGACTGAGCCAGCCCGCGATGAGCGCGGCGCTGGCCCGGCTGCGCCGTCATTTCGACGACGAACTGCTCGCCCGCACCGGCAACGCCTACGAGCTGACCCCGCTCGGCGTCGCCCTGCGCGACCGCAGCGCCACCGCCTGCGACCTGCTGGAGCGCGTCTTCGCCAGCCAGGCGGACTTCGATCCGGCCGCCGAGGTCCGCGAGTTCACCCTGCTCGCGTCGGACTACGGCACGGCCGTCTTCGGCGCCGCGCTCGCCCGTAGCCTGCACCACGAGGCGCCCGGCATCCGGCTCACCTTCCAGCACCCGGCACCCTCCGTCCAGGAGAACACCGCCGCGCTCCTGAGCACCGTCGACGGCCTCCTGATGCCGCACGGTGTCATCGACGGCTTCCCCGCCGTCGACCTCTACACGGACCGCTGGCTGTGCATGATCGCCGACGACCACCCGGAGGTGGGTGACGCACTCACCCTCGACCAGCTGGCCGGCCTGCCCTGGGTCGTCTATCAGCGTCCCTACGACGCCCCGGTCGCCCGCCAGCTGAGCATGCTCGGCATCAGCCCCCGGGTGGAGGTCTCGGTGCAGACCTTCCAGCTGCTGCCGCACATGGTCGAGGGCACCCGCCGGGTCGCGATGATCCAGGAGCGCCTGGCCCGCAGAGCGGTTCTCGCCGCCGGGGTACGCGTCCTGCCCTGCCCGTTCGAGTCGGTACCGGTCCGGGAGGCCATGTGGTGGCATCCCGTGCACGCCCAGGACGCGGCCCACATCTGGCTGCGACGCAAGGCCGCCGAGGTGGGCTCGACCCTGACGAGCGGCAGCCCGGAGGAACCCGCGTCCGCCGCCGCACCGGGCACGGGGCCGGGTGTCCTGCCATCCCGGCCCCGCGCACTCCGCGCCGACCGGTGACCGGCGGCCAGCAACCAGCAACCAGCAACCAACAGGACACCGACCAGCAGGACACCGACCACGGCACGGTGTGTCCACCCCGTGGCGGTGGTGCCGTCGGACGGCACGACGGCACCACCGCCGGACGGAACGGGACGCCTCGCGCTCCCGGTCCGCCGACCTCCACGGCCTCAGACCAGTTGCTCCGGCAGCGGCCGGGGATCCACGGCGCCCACCCTGCGGCGGGCCTCCCACAGCCATGCCGCGCCGGCCGCGGCGGCCAGCCCCAGCACGCCCACCGCGCCCGCGAGACTGCCGACCGCCGACTCCCCGGCGAGCAGCACGAGCGGGCAGACGAACTCACCGCCGAAGAAGGCCGCCATCCACAGTCCCGTGCCGCGGCCGCGGTCCTCGAACGCCAGCCGGGACATGGCACTCGTCAGGAGAGCAGGCAGCAGCATGCCGGTGCCCACGCAGTTGACGACCGCGCCGACGACCAGCAACGGAGCGTTCCCCGCAAGGAAGATCAGCCCGAAACCAAGCGCGCTGAGCCCGAGAGCGACGGGCAGCACCGGGCCGGGAGAGCGCTTGAGGCGGGCGAAGGTGACCGCCCCGCCCATGGTGGCGGCACTGGCGACCGCGCTGGCCAGGCCGATCACTCCGGAGCTCTTCACCCCGAGGTCGTCGAGCAGGTACGACATCTCGACCGGCACGGTGTAGAAGACGACCGCCCCGAAGAAGGTGAGGGTGCAGATGCCGCCCAACTGCCGCCAAGGGAAAGGGCGTCGTACCTCGGCAGCCGAAGTCGCGGCGGCCGTCGCGCCTGTCGCCGGGTTGGTCAGGGAAGCGACCATGAGGGGAGCGAGCGCCAGGCTCACGGCGTAGATCCAGAAGGGCGCCCGCCAGCCCACCGATCCGGCGGCGCCGCCGAGCACGAAGAAGACGGTGGCCGACGCGGACGCGCACATCGTCTGCAGAGCGAGGTACTTCACCCGCCGAGCGCCATGGTAGTAGTCGCCGATCAACGCGGTGCAGCACGTCATGATGACGGCTTCGGTGACCCCTACCAGGGCGCGGCTGGCAATGATCGCTCCCAGCGACTCCAGCCAGAGCGGGGCGGTGCCGAACACGGCGTACAGCAAAGTCGCCGCGATCAGCAGGCGTTTGCGGCCCAGCCGGTCCACGAGCACACCGGCGAAAGGTGCCAGCAGCGCCAGCGAGAGAGCCGGAACGGTCAGGGCGAGGGGCACCAACGCCTTGGCTCCGGGCACCGACGCGAAGTGGTCCTGCATCTTCGGCAGCACCGGGGCGATCAGCACGGCCCCCAGGATCGGCAGACAACTGCCCGCCATCAGCAGGGTCACACGCAGCATGTGGGCGGGGCCCGAGACGGCCACGGACGACCGGGGGGTGTCGTCGATCGCGATCGGCGAGGGAGATGGAACGGAACCAGGCATGGCGACTCCAGGGGACGGTGGAAGGGAGCGGGCATACCGTCCACGGGCGCCTGTGGCGCGCAGCATGCCGCGGACGGCCGCACGTCGGCGGCTGGTCCGGACAGCGGCGTGCGGGTGGGGACGACTATGGGCGTTCGCCGGGCCCGTTCGCCATGCTCCACGCGATCCGAATCGCGTATCCGGCTCATCCACGGCGTGGATGAGCCGCGCGCACGACCCACGACCGGCAGCCGGCGGCCGTACGGCGGCCGCACGAATCGCCGCGCGAGAACGGGCCCGGCGGCGGGGAGGCTGGGAGATCTCTCGTCGTCTCCGGACTTCCCGGCTTGCGGGAAGGGCTGACAGCAGACAACGGGTTGTTGTGGCCCAGTCAGACTCTGGTACCGACGGCAACGGCTACAGTGCGCGCTGCCAACAAGAAGCACACAACCCGGCGGACAGCTACGTGCTGACGTGACTGCCGTCGATGACCGCGCCTCAGACGGATGGGGTGCCGTCGGGGTGGCACTGGAAGTCGCGCAGGGGGCCGGGTCTCGTCTGCGGTGCCTGCAGCAGACGCGACGACTGCGGTCGGCCTCCCCCGTTCCCCAACGGTTGTGGCTGGCTTCCCCCATTCCCCATCCGCCCATCATGTCGCTTCCCTACGGGGACCGGGCACGGTCAGGCAAGTCCTACTTGTCTACCGAGGGCAGGGAGCCTCCGGGCAGAGGAACCAGCGTCTGGGATGTGGAGGGCGAGTGGGGTTGGCAGACGGCACTGGTGCAGTGAGCGGGCCGGGTGGAGTGGCGGGGGAACGGCGTGTCGGACGCGGTGATCACGGCGTGGATTGCTGCCGGTTCTGCGGTGGCCGGAGCATTGGCCGGTGGCGGAGTGACGGGCTGGTTCACGCTGGCGGCGGCTCGCAGGCAGGCTCAGAGCACGGTGGACGCCGCGGCGCGGCAGGCGGATGCCGCGTGGGAGGCGGGGCGTCGTCAGGCAGATGCTGCGTGGGAGGCCGGGCGGTTGCAGGCCGAGGCCCAGCTGGATGTGGCCCGCCAGACACTGGCGGGCCAGCATCTGGCGGCTCAGCGTGAGGTACGACGTGCGGCCTATGCCACGTTCCTGGCCGCTGCCGACGCCGCGTGTCAGCGGCGTCTGGAGTGGCAGCAGGCCCTGGGCACCGCGCAGGCGACCGGCTGCCGTGACCGTTACCGCGTGTCCTTGACGGCTGTGGCGGAGGCGCTCACGCTCGTCCGTCTCGAGGGTCCGGACGCGGTCAGCACAGCAGCTCTGACGCTGGAGGGCTCGCTGGAGGTGAGCGCGTCACCTGACCGGTATCAGGATGCGCACGCCGAGTTCCTCAGCACTGCGCGTACCGCTCTCGCCGCACCGTGACCATCGGCAGCGTCAAGCGGTTCGCGCTCCGGCTGGCAGGACCGGGCGCGGCTTTGGGCGGAGCGTGAGGTCCGGGGCTAGCGCAGTCACGGACGGTCGCGACTCGCGGTCAGGACGGTGTAAGGCCGGGGCCAGGGGCATGAGGGTGCAGGGGTGTGCGGGGGGCAGCGGCCCGCAGCGTGTGGCCAGCGTCGATGACCTGGCGGGCCAAGGAGTTGGCCGCCGCCTCGTGGCCGGCGCGGCGGCGTACGGCGATGAGGTGGACGAGGGCGTGGTGCTGGCCCGCTTCGACGGCTTGCCACGCGATGGCTTCGGCCTCGGCGGGTTCGCCGCGCTTCTCGAGCAACACGGCCAGCGCGGTGAGGGCGGGGAAGTGGCCGGCGTCGGCGGCCTGTCGGTAGAGGGCGTGAGCACCTGCGGTGTCGTCGGCCCTCTCGCGCAACCGGGCGACGGACATGAGCGCGTGGACGTGGCCGGTGTCGGCGGCCTGCCGGTACAGGGCCTCGGCCCGGTCGAGGTCGCCGGCCTGTTCGCGTAGTCCGGCCTGCGCGAGCAGTGCGGGGACATGGCCTGTGTCGGCGGCTGTGCGGCAGAGGGCTTCGGCGCCCGCCCGGTCACCGGCCTCGGCGCGCAGCCCGGCCAGCAGGGACACGGCCCGGGTGTGCCCGGCCTGGGCGGCCTTGAGGGCCAACGCGTCGGCGCCGGCCGGGTCGTGGGCCTCCTCGCGTAGTAGGGCGAGACAGACCAGGGCGTAGGTGTGGCCGGTGTCGGCGGCCTGCTGGTACAGGGTGGCTGCGCTATCGAGGTCGCCGTTCGCCTCGCGTAGTCCTGCCAGCACCGCACAGACCTGCGGGTGTCCCCGTTCGGCGGCGAGGGCCGCGGTGGCTTCGGCGTCCTGGTGCAGTCCGCGGCTCTCGCGCAGCAGAGCCAGCTTGAGCAGGGGCTGGCCGTGGCCGGCGTCGGCAGCCCGCAAGGCCAGCGCCTGCGCCCCGGCACGGTTTGAGGCGCGTTCTCTCAGCACAGCGATCCGGGCCAGCGCACGCGGGTGGCCAGCCTCGGCCGCCTGCCAGGCCAGGGTTTCGGCCACGTCGGGCTCGGCAGTTTGCTCGTGCAGTTCCGCCAGCAGAGCCAGTGCCCTGGTGTGGCCGGCGTCGGCGGCCCGCCGGTACCAGGCCATAGCGCCATCCAGGTCAGCGTCCTGCTCGCACCGGGTCGCTTGGGCCAGCAGCGCCTGAACGTGACCGTTGTCAGCGGCTCGCTGGTTCAGCTGGTCGGCCCACCGCAGGCGGTGCCGGGCGCGGGCGGCCCGGGCCAGGTTGTAAAGGTCGTCCGGGTGCGAGAGGTGCTGCAGGGCGGAATTCCAGAACGAGGCGGGCGGGCACAGCCGGTGCCTCGTTTTTCTGCCGTGTTGCTCAAGGTAGTCGGCGATTTGGAAGAGCGAAGGCCGCAGGGGCGCACGGCCGTCGTCGGGCGGGCTCGTGGCCAGGTGCTGGGGGCGGGGAGCGACGCGCCGCAGGGGGGCTTGCTTGCCGTGGACCGGCTGGGTGAGCTCGGCGAAAGCCGACTCGACCCAGTTCTGGTCGAGTTGGGCGTAGTCGATGTCGTCGAGGTAGTCGCCGGCGGCATCGGCCAGGTACGCCTGCGGCAGCGATGGGCCTGCTCCCAGACGCCGCGCGTCCATGGCAGCGTGCAGGAGCGCTACTGCGGCTGGGGAGGCGTGCTGGTAGCGGCGCAGCAGCTCCGGTGCCCCGGCCAGGTCCTGGGCGATGCGGCCGGTGGTGGCGGCCCGCGTGAGTGCATCGGCGAGCAGTGCGTCTCCCTGCTCCGCCAACGTGGCAGCCGCGCGTAGCGCCTTGTCGTCGAATGCCTCCGGCACCGCCAGCGTGCGGCCGGCCAGCAGTTCACGTACCCGGCTGTGCGGATCCGGCTCGCCCGGCCGGGGCAGGGCCATGAACTGCCTGGCGTACTCGGGCCACAGAGTGGCCAGAACCAGCACCGGGCCGCGACCGCCGGTCAACAAGCCGTGCAACGCGGCACCGATCTGCTCGCCCAGACGCGGGTCGCCGAGGTAGTGATGGGCCTCATTCAGCCACACCACAGTGTTCGGTGTAACGGAGGGAAGGGCCGCGAGCGCTGCCTCGGCTCGAGTCGGGGCATAGGGATGCCACAGCCACCAACCCGCTCTCTCCAGCGGCCGCACGGCTTCCCAGCAAGCCCGGGTCTTCCCGGTCGACGACGAACCGACCAGCACCACCAGCCGGCTGCTTCCCCGCCCGGTCTCGCTTACCACCTGCGCCAGCACTCGGTCGTGGTCACGCACCACATACCCCGGGAGTAGCTCCTCGAGCGCGCTGTACCCCTCAACGGGATCGGGCAGCACACCGGCCGGATGCACCTCGAGGTCATGAGGGCTGCACTGCGCGATCGGCCGCCCTATCCGGCGCTCCCCCACCACGCCGTGCCCTGGGGCACGTTGCGTCCGCTCGTCCTGCACCCGCCAGGTCTCCCACCGCTGTCATGAGATCCGCTCTTAGCCCATCTTCGCCCGGGGCACCGCCCCACGCACTGGCGTTGCAGGGCTTTCCTTCCCTGGGACTCGACTAGGTAAGAAGCCGTTGACTTTTCGATTTTGAGAGATGCGCGTCGAACGGGAGTCCCGATCGGGTGGTCGCGGGGCGCTGGGCTCATGCGAACAGGGCCTCCTGAACAGCTCGTTGGTGTCGAATCACCGAGCGGCGGGAGGCCCTGGTGCAGCAGTCGTGCGTGCCGATGGCCGGGCAGTCCAGTGCGGTCACCTGGGAGTGTGACTGTCTGGCTCACCGGTTCGCGAACGCCGCCGGCAACGGGACGCGGCAGCCTCGCTACCGGACCACCAAGCCTCGGCCAACACGACGGATTTCAAGAGGACTTCACCGGAGCGAATAAAGATCGCCAACGGCATCCTTTCTGGGGCAGAGTTCACGAAGTGGACCAGAACCGTTGTTCATCGACATAGCCCCCCCACTCCTCGGCTGCACGTGCGACCGTGCCGCGGACCGTAGCGCCACCTGCCTCACCCGGATGCCGCGAGCCGACTGGGCACCGGAGCGACCTTGTCGAGGCGTCGTCGGGTCTCGTCGGCGTCGAGGGGTCCGCCATGGCCGGGGAGCAGGCGCTGCGGACGGCGGTCGAGCTCGGTCGTGAGCGCCCTGCGCACTCCGGCGGCGTCCTCGGTGAAGAAATGGCGCTTCGGGCTCTGGCGGCGCAGCACGCCACCGCGGACCAGGTCGCCGACCAGCGTGTCGTCGCCGACGCGGACGACGAGCGAGCCGGGGGTGTGGCCGCCGAACCGCTCGGCGTGCGCGTCGACGCCGTAGGGACTCAGGTCGAACTTGTCCTCCACCAGGATGTCGGCTTCGACCGGCTGGGCCTTCGCGCGGAGGACCATGGGCCTCAATATCGCACCGGCGGGATGGCTGATCGGGAGTACGCCGATGCGTCCGGTACGCAGGAGTTGTTCGTCGCCCAGGCCGACCGCAATCGGAACGCCGGCCTCCGCGAACGACGCCGCCGTGCCGCTGTGGTCGTTGTGGCCGTGGGTCAGGAGGACCAGAGCGATGTCGCGAGGCTGAAGGCCCTGGGCGGACAGCGCGTCACGCAGGCGGTCGACGTCCTCCGGTCCGCCCGTGTCCACGAGGACCGCTTGCTCGCCACGCAGGAGGTAGGCGTTGCTGTTGCCCATGGAAAGCGGGGTGACGGTCGTGGCGCTCATGCGGTGCACCGCGACGCTTCGACGCCGGCACCGACGTGCGTGCGGCCGTCGATTGTGCCTATCCGAACGGAAATGTCCATGATCATCTTCCCTCGCATCATCCCTGTAACCTTACGGCCGTAAGTAGAGCATGAGAACTTACGCCTGTAAAGTCATCGCCATGGCTCCACCGGCATCACGCAGACGCAACCCCCGAGGTCAGGGAGGGCAACTCCGCGACGAGATCGTGACCGCAGCCCGCGAGCTGCTGGTCGAGACCGGATCGGACAGCGCGGTGACCTTGCGGGCGATCGCCCGCAAGGTCGGCATCGCGCCACCGTCGATCTACGCGCACTTCGACACGCCCGACCAGATCGTGGAGGCCGTGGTCACCGAAACCCGCTCACTGCTGGTGCGTCATCTTGAGACCGCCCGGGCGGGAGCGGAAGGCGCGCGTGAACGACTTCTGGCCGACTGCCACGCCTATCTCGTCTTCGGTGCCGAGCAGCCCGAGCTCTACGCCCTGCTGTTCTCCCGGCCGCGGCCCAGGGGTAGCAGCACCACAGAAGAACGCATCGACCAGGCGGTACGCCAGCTCGCGCCCATTGTCGGCGAGCCCATCGCGAGTCAGCTCGCTCCCGCCGAAGCATTCTCGATACTTCTGCGCGACGTCGCCGATGCGATGCACGACGGCACGTCCCGTGCAGAGGATGCTCTCGCCACGGCGACCGCTCTTTGGGCGGCCCTGCACGGCCTCATTCTGCTCCGCGCTCACATTCCCCGATTCCCGTGGCCGCCACCCGGTCCGCTGGAGGAGGAGATCATCAGCCGGCTCGCGTTCCCGCACGGCCCTGCACCCAGATGACCGCTTGCTCGGCGCGACGCTGCCAGATCGTCAGGGCCGGATTCGTTGGGCCGCAGCGGGACGCGCAGGTGAGCCGAGGGCAGGACGACGGGCAAGGAACTTTCTCCAAGAAGTTGTTGTCTTTACGATCTTGAGAGATGCGCGTCGAACGGGAGTCTCGATCGGGTGGTCGCGGGGCGCTGGGCTCATGCGAACAGGGCCTCCTGAACAGCTCGTTGGTGTCGAATCACCGAGCGGCGGGAGGCCCTGGTGCAGCAGTCGTGCGTGCCGATGGCCGGGCAGTCCAGTGCGGTCACCTGGGAGTGCGACTGCCTGGCTCACCGGTTCGGAAACGCCGCCGACAACGGGACGCGGCAGCCTCGCTACCCGACAGACATGACGGACGGGGAGTGGGCCGTGGTCCGCCCGCTACTTCCGGTGCCGGGCTGCATGCGTGGCCGGGACGGCCGACCGAAGGGGTCGCGAAGACTGCTGCCTTTCCCGTGTGGTGCACTTTCCAGGGTGAGAAACCGTTCCAGGTCACTCATGGCGGCCCGCTGTACGCCCAGGGCCATTACACGGGTTGCTCAACTCCGGCACCCGACCAGTGCCGGGTCCAGGTCGATCTTCAGGAGTACGTGCGCGACGGGTACTGGCGCGCGGTGAAGCACAAGGACAACGGGTGGACGCAGTGCAGCGGGCGGTACACCACTCCAGGGCTCACGTGCGTGCATGATGGAGAAAGGGAGACGTACAACACTCAGGTGACCTTGCAGGTCGAGTACCAGGGACGCTTCAGCGAACCCGGAATCGCAGACACGGGCAACACCGTGATCGGCTGCTGAAGTTCACCCGTAACGGCCTGCCGGACTGATTCGGTAGGCCGTTTTCGGCTTCGGTCGCACAGATGAAAGTGAGACAGCAGCATGCACGTTCATTTTGAAGCAGTAGACCCAGAGAGAATGATCAGGTTCTGGGGCGGCATCCCGGGTTGGGGTGGGTACAGCGTCGGCGAAGCGGAATCTCCGGCTGTGCTACCGGTCGTCACCGTCCTTGTCGGAACGATCGCCGAGCAGGTTCAGACACTGATCGCCAAGGGCGCCTCTCTCGTGGAACCTCACGATTGCATGCACGCCCTGATGACGGATCCGGAAGGCAACAGGTTTATGGTGGTGCTCGACCCCGATCACGAAGCATGATGTTCTCCAGCGTGGATGCGGCCCGGCGTACGGCACTCGCCCTTCAAGGGCGCCGGGTGGACGATCCGGTGTGGGGCGTTTTCACCGTCGCTCCGACGTCGAGGCCGACGGAACCTGCTGGCCAATCCAGGTCGCTTTCTCGGCAGCCGGATGGCGTTGGGAGGCGGCCTGCACCGGTAGGTGAATCGACGGCGACGCGAGGGCGCCGACAGCCGGCGCGGGTGAGGGACGTGCGGGAGGCCGCCGAGTAGGAGCGGGCAGCTCTGCGGTTCCCGCTCGCTGAGGCCGGGTGGCCTTCTCCGACCCAGTGCATGGATCCCGAGCTGCTGGAACGGATCACCGCGCGGCGTGCGGAACTGGACGAACTCGAAGAACAGCTGGCCAAGCAGTTGGCGGAGGCGCGGGCCGAGCGGGACGAACTTGCCGTCGCCGAGCGGGTCCTGGAGCGGGTGAGCGAACAACTCGCGGACGCGCGCCTCAGCCGCGCCGATGCCCGGGCAGGTGGGTGGACGGTCGGTGATGCTGATTCCGCACCGCGAGCCGGACCTGGAGGAGACCATGCTCCCGCCGGGCTATCAGCGCATCCTCGCCGCTGTGCGGCAGGCTGCCGGCCCCGTCATGGCCCGGCATGTCGGCGAGATGCTGGGAGTCGACGTCAGCGTGCGGGCCAAGCTGGAACCGCTGCGCGGGAGACTGGTCAGACTCGTCGATCGCGGCTGGCTGCGCAAACTGCCTGACGGCCGGTTCACCACCCGCCTGTGACCGGGGACGCTGTCGCCCGGAGCAGTCCGGCGCGAGCGTAACCGCGGTGCCCCCAGCGGCCGTTGGAATTGTGTGACGAAAACCAAAGGACGCGCCGAGGACACGAGCACGCTTGTCTACCAGTGCCGTCTGCCGCTGTCCACGCACACCGTCAACCACCTCGCCGGTATGCCGCGCCGCCATCTGAAGGCGATACGGTCCAGGTGGCGGATCCTGCCGCCCGGCCGGATCGCGGTGATCGTCCTGGCCATGCTGCGGCACGATCAGCGCCTGGCCGACATGGCCGGCGGCAACAACGTGTCCGAGTCCACCGTCCGCCGTTGGCGCGACGAGCTGATCGCCCTGCTCGCAGCCCAGGCACCGTGCCTGGACCGCGCCTTGAAGAGGGTCGCTAAGACAGGCGGGGAGGTGGTCCTGATCGACGGCACCCTCATCCCCAACCAACCTCGCACCGGCAAGGCCAACCGGCGGAACTACTCCGGGAAACAACACCATCACGGCCTGCACTTTCTCGCCTTGACCGACGAACGCGGCCGCCTGATCTGGATATCCGCCGCCCGGCCCGGCCGCACCCACGACATCACCGCCGCCCGCCACGACCACATCCTGGCCCACCTGCGCGCCGCCGGCCTCGGCCGCCCTCGCGGACCTCGGCTTCCGCGGCCTGGACAACGACGTAGGCGACCCCGTGATCGTCACCGGCTTCCACGCCAGCCGCACCCACAAGCTCACCCCAGGCCAGAAGGACGCCAACCGCGTCCTCGCCGTCGGACGCGCGCCAGTCGAACACGGCTTCGCGCACCTCAAGAACTGGCGGCCCCTCACCAAGCTCCGCACCGACCCCGCCCGCGCCACCCGCCTCCTGCGAGCCTTGCTCGTTCTGACGAACCTCGAAGTCAACCGCTGACAAACGATCTACTCCACAGGCTCCCGCCCACGACCAGCGTGAGTACCCTGAGTACCGGCCACAGATGATCTACTGGTCGATGACCCTGCTCATGACACGCCGTCTTGCCCGGCCAGCCCCGGGGCGAGAGTGAACCGGCCCGGCTGTTGCTCGGCCAGCCGGCCCCGCGCGACCAGGCGCTTCGCTTTCGACCGCAGCGCCTCCACCTTCGCCGGCACCGCGTCCAGGCCGAACATCACGGCCAACTCCTGGCAGGTCAGCGCCCCTTGACGGAGCCGCTGCCGGTCCGCGAGCGCGGTAAGGATGCGCTGGTAGTCCACCGACAGCACCGCCCAGCCCAGCCCCTCACGCCACACCGGCACCTGCGACTTCGGCTTCGCCGCATCCCGGGGTTCCGGCGATGCGTCCGCATCCCGCGGATCCTCAGAGCCCGTGAACAAACTGATCATTTCCGGTGTTTGGCGTCCTTCGTGCCAGCCAGGCGTCGTGACATCAGCATGATCATGGACCACTTGACCATGGCTTCATGGTGCTCGGGTAACCGCTCGTAGTCGTGTACGCAGCGGCGGCGCTGGAAGATCCACGACAGCGTGCGCTCCACCACCCACCTGCGTGGCAGTACCACGAAGCCCTTGCCGTCATCGCTGCGCTTGACGATCTCGATCGTGAGCTGGAGCTTCTTCTTGGCCCAGGTGACAAGTTTCCCGGCGTAGCCGCCGTCGGCCCAGACCAGACTGATCGATTCGAAGAGGTCCCGCAGGTGCACCAGTGCGGGGCGGGCTCCGTCGCGATCCTGCACGCTCGCGCTGGTGACCATGACGACCAGGAGCAGGCCGATCGTGTCCACGATCACGTGGCGCTTGCGGCCTGCCACCTTCTTGCCCGCGTCGTACCCGCGGCTGTCGGCGCCGACCGTCTCCGCAGCGCGTACCGACTGCGAGTCGATGATCGCGGCAATCGGGTCGGTGTCCCGGCCCTCGGACCGGCGGACCTCGTCACGCAGGTCATTGTGGATGACGTCGACGCTTCCGTCCTGCCACCACCGGGTGAAGACCGTGTGTACCGTGCGCCAGTGCGGGAAGTCGCCCGGCAGGTTGCGCCACTTGTTGCCGTTGTCCGCGACGTAGAAGATCGCATCCACGATCAGCCGGCGGCAGTACTCCTCCGGCCGCCCGCCGTTGCCGTCCACCCATGTCGGCCACGGCAGCTCCGCCGCGATGACCTGCCACTCCGCGTCCGTGGTGTCCGAGGTGTAGCGGCGGGACCGGGCCGGATGACGGCGGCCGTGACCGAACCGGCAGGCCAGGCACGGGCAGTCAGCTTGCCCATCCGGGGCGACAGCGGGGGTGGCAGGGGCATACAACGGCATCACAGGACCTCTTGGCGCGACTGGGCTTCGACACCGAAGTTGCTACCAAGAGGTCCTGGCCGTGCACGTCACTTCGCCGATTCCCACCCGTCCTCGACGATCAGTTTGCTGAGTCGCGGGTCAGAGCACTATGCGCGTCCACTCTTCCTCGCGACCGAACCAGCAGGGCCCTCGTCACGTCGTGGAGTGGTCAGCTGTGTGTGCCGTACCAGGTCCATCGTCCCCACTCGATGCCGGACTGGCCCCAGGAGGTGGAGTAGAGGGCATCGCCGTTGGCCGAGGTGCGCAGGTAATTCAACCCGCTGTAGGCCGCGAGTTCGTTGTTGTCGCCGTTCCACAACTGCCCGGAGGGGAGGCCGCTGTCGCAGGTGCTCAGCCACACGGCGTTCGTGTCGGTCTCGTTGTCCGTGGTGAGGCACTTGCCGGTGTACCAGCTCTTCAGCTGGCGGTAGGTAATCCCGCTGGGGTAGGCGGTATACGAACTGCCCCAGTTCCAGTAGGTGCCTGGCGACTGGTCGCAGGGGCCCGACCAGACGTTGCTGGTCGTGGTGGAGCCGGTGAGGCAGTTGCCCTCGTAGGCGTTCTTGTACACCCAGTCGGTCGCCGCGAACGCACTGGACATCGAGCCCGCCACGGTGAGCATGAGGGCAGCAAACATCATGGGCAGGGTCAGTCTCAGGGTCTTCCTAGATTTCATGATCGCGAGGATTGAGGGCAGAAGGGTTAACCACGTGAATCGAACATGAACATGCCGTGTCACGGTGGTCACACTCTCGGCATGCATGCGTCAGCGAACCCGCACTCCGGCGTCGACAACGAGCGCCTCACGCTCCACCACCGCCAAGCACCCTAAACAATCAGTTTGTTCACAGGCTTTCAGTGACCTCCGTGCCGGCGGTGTTGCCGTCGTCCGGAGCCAGCACCGTGTCGACCCGCCTGCGAGCAATCGCCCACTCCTGCCATTCCTGCTCGGCCGCGGCCAGTTCGGCCTGGATACGGTCGGCCTCCTCCCGCAGCCCGTTGACTCGACGGCGAGCGGCGAGCGGCGAGCTCGTGCTGTTCCAGCAGTCCGACGACTGACGGCATTCATGACCTCCCGGGGAGCGACGACCCGACAGGCCACAACTCCCACGGAATCACCACTGCTATCCCCGACCAGCGGAAACGCACCGATCACACCCGAAAAGACAACAGCTTCTAAGGAGTCGACCAGCGGAGAGTTCGCGTACATCGCGGTGTCGGCGGGCTCGACAACGCCCGATCTTCACCACTGCCGCCCGGCCTTCCAGTAGGGCCCGACACAACTGCGCGTCCTTCAGGTGAATATCCGAAAGCCTCATCTCGCCGGGCAAGTCAGAGCAACACTCTGCAGGGGAACCAGGAGCGAGAGGAGCCCGGCCTGGCTGTTGGCGTGTGTCGCACGGGGAAGCGGCATGACGCCAACGCTCGCGAGGGGCCGGCGGCGAGGTGGCCATGTGCGCCGCGTTCTGAGTCGGGGTGGCCTGGACGGGACCATGCTGGGACGCCGCCACGTGCGGCCCTTCCGGCGTGCCCATCTGGTACGCGACGACGACTACATGGGACTGGTGCGGATCATCGAGCGTGCATGCCAGGCGTCCAGACGCGTCCTACGAGGGGATCGTGCTGGAGAACGAGTGCTACGCCGCCCGCACAGTGGGTAGCCGTGTCGGGGTGGGCGGCGCACTGTGAAGAGACGCAGTGGCACCAGGCGTTGGCGTGGACGGTGGCCACCCGCGCATGGGCCGCGGCGTGCTGAGCGGCGAACGCCCGCAGCCCGGCGAGGTCCTTGGAGCGGGGCGGCATCCGGCATGCCGTGGTGCTGCAGGTGACCGTGGCGGTCCGGTCGGCGTGCCCGGTCAAGCGGATCGTCCAGACCCGGCCGGGGACAAGCTCGGTGGAGGATTCGCTGGCGGCGGTCGTCACAGGCGTCCGTTTCTCGCGTGGCCCCGCCCGGAGGGCTGGAACCACAGGACGTGCTCGTGGTCGTGAAGGGGCGGTCGCCTACGCGGCGAAAGGCTCCATGAGGCTTCAGCCGAACGATCGTCCTCATGGGCAATAGGTGAGGCCCGGGGACACTGTCCCCTTCACAACCACACCCTCCACAACGTGGTCGGCTGCCCGGGCATTTCCGACGCTCTTGCCTCGGCCCTGGCACGTGTAGTGCCCCGCACACCACAGAGCGGCCGCCTGTGACAGGAACCTCAGCCGAGAACGAGCAGCACCAGGACGCCATGCTGTCGCGGCCTGACCAGGATGCCCGGCCACCGGCGAGCGGTCATAGGTCGCTGAGCAGCTCTGCGACGAACACGTCGCCGTAGTCGTGCAGCCGAGTGCCAATGAGCAGCACCTTGACGGCACGGCCCTCCACTTCGACGGGGACGACGGCACCGGCCAGAATCGCCGTGTCCCGGTCGTTGCTCCACACGCGGGGCATCAGGGCGCCGGTACCGTGAGCCAGCGCCTTCGGCGTTCCGGTCCCACGTCCATGCGGGGGCTCGTGTACCTCGGCTCGCGCCAGGGTGAGTTGACCAGTTCCTCGGTGCGCCGCTATTTCTGGGAGCGGCCGCGGCGGCGCAGCCGCGGAAGGGGGACACATGATCGCACTGGGGTGGGTCGTCGCGGCAGCGGCCCTTGGGGTGTGGTGGGTGCTCTGGCGGCTTGTCCGGTACCCCGGGGGTTGGACGTACGCGTTCCACGAGGAGCACCGGGAGGCGCGCAGAGTTCTGGAGGATGCCCGCGGAGCCGTACGCGGGCTGCGCCGGACAGCTCGGCGTGAGAGGTGGCAGGCGCAGGCCGCGGTGAAGCGGGCGGAGTGGACCTACCGGCGCCGGGTCCGCCGGGCAGAGTCCGAGCTGGAGCAGCTGCACACTCCGCACCGCGGGGCACGGATCGAGCAGCTGGGCGAGATCGCCCTGTACGAGCACGCGGTTGTCGTCCGCGACGACGAGGTTGCGCTGGCGGGCCTGCAGGTCCGGTTCGAGTTGGGCAGCTCCAAGGGCACGTCGTACGTGTATCTCACGCCGCCCGACGGACGCGAGCGCATGGAGCGTTACGGTGACGCGGAGTACACCGAGGACGCGGTGCGCCGATTCGCCGTGCAGGTCCAGAACACGGCCGCGGCGGCGGGCGAACTGCGGGAACAGCAGGTCGGTAGTGTCCGTGCGGCCAAGGCCAAGCTGCGGGAAGCTCTTTCGGCGACGGAGCAGATGGAAGCGGCGAAGGAGCGGCTGGAGAACATACGGGCCCGCCAGGACGCGGACGTCAGGCTCCCGAAGGCGCGCGTGGCTCTCGATGACGCCCGAAGTGCGTGGCAATGCCGTACGGGACGTCGTCCTCTTTAGGACTCCTAGCAGAATGGTCTTCGAAGGCCAGTGCTGTTGCTCACCGGTGAGTACGACGTTGACCAGAAGGCCACCGACTATGCCGGTCTCTTCGAGCATGTCGCGGCGGCGGTGTAACCCGGCGCCGGGCACTTTCCCGGCTCGGTGATCCCGTATGGGGTTCACGCGGGTACCGACGGCCTTTCTCGGCTGACGGTGTCGAGCAGTAGTTTCGCGGCCACTGTTGCTCCGTCGATGCGGATGCCGTCGGCCACGGCCCTCGCCCGTGCGAGGGTCTCGGGGGCGAGGGCGGTCCCGAGTGCGGCTGACAGGGACTCGGTGGTCGGAGTCGGGCCGTCGTGTGCCGCGCCGATGCCGAGGGCGGCGACCCGGCCGGCCCAGTAGGGCTGGTCCGCCGCCTGGGGCACCACCACCTGTGGCACTCCTGCCTGGGCGGCCGTCGTCGTGGTGCCCGCGCCGCCGTGGTGCACGACGGCGGTCACCCTGGCGAACAGTGCCTGCTGGTTGACCTCGCCGACGACGAAACAGTCGTCGCGGTCGTCGATCAGGGCCAGTTCGGCCCAGCCGCGGCTGACGAGTGCGCGGCGGCCGTGCGCGCGGACCGCCTCGATGGACACCCGGGCGATGTCCGCCGAGACGCCCCGCATGCTGCCGTAGCCGACGAACACCGGGGGTGTGCCCGCGTCCAGGAACGCCAGCAGGTCGTCCGCCAACGGGCGTTCGTCGGGAAGGATCCACGCCCCGGTGTGTACGACCTCGAACTCAGTGGTCTCCTGCCACGGACCCAGGACCGGGTCCGACGCCAGCCAGGGCCGGTCGGTGAAGACGAAACCGTAGACGTCGTCGACCGGCGGCAGACCGACCGAGGCCCGGTGGGCGTTGAGCGCCTCGCCGTGCAGCGTGTTGAAGGTCCGGGCGTTCAGGTCCCACAGCGTCCGGTTGTCGGTCACCTCCGGCGGGAACGACTGGCCCGGCAGCAGCGCGGGGGGCGCCTGGTGCGGCGACCGCAGCAGGAACGGACAGAAGGTCGCGTACACGTAGGGGATACCGAGTTTCTCGGCCGCCGACCGCGAGGAGAAGTGCGCGAGCCCGGTCGCCAGGAGGACGTCGCATCCCTCGGCGGCCGCGACGACCGTGTCGAACTGCGCGGCCAGCTCGGCCACCCGGCGGGAGGCCGCCGATCGGGTCGACGGCGCCGACATCGTGCCCATCGGCCTGCCGACCGCCACCACCTCCACGCCGGCCCCCGCCAGCAGCCGGACGAAGACCTCGTCCGGCGGCGCACAGACCCTCACCTGCGCACCGAGCTCCCGCAACCGCACCGCGAGCGCCACCAGCGGCTCGACATCCCCGCGCGACCCATACGTCGACAACAACACACGCACTACGCGACTCCCGTTTCCGCAGGTACTGGCCTCGGTCGGCGATTCTGCGGCCTGACGGGGACCTTGCCGCAAGCCCCCCGGTGCGCTATACGTTGAGCACGGCAAGGAGTCGGAATCTCCTTGCCGTTGCCTTTTGCCGTCCGCGGTGAACGAACGACCTCCCCATGAAGCGTCGGCGTGGCGCGCAGGCAGCGCAGCGCGCGCGTCGGCTCAGACGGTTGTCACCTACGCCCCGCACTGTCCTGAAGCTCATGGCGATGTGTTGTTCAGACGTCGCCGGCAGAGCGGCGCGCGGTCCAGGGTGAGACAGGCTTCGTGGATGGCGTCGTGGATCTCCCAGCGGATCCGCAGGCGGCGGAACCAGGGCAGGCGGGCGAACGCCCGCTCCACGACCCGGCGTTGGGATCCCAGACCATGCGGCGGTACGTGTCGTGGTCGTAGCCGTGGTCACCCAGCCCCGCCTCCGGGCGGCGCCGAGGCCGACCCCGCTCCCCCACACCGGCGGCACGGCTTGGAGCAGTGGGATCAGCCGGGTGACGCGGTCCTCAGGACAGGTAGTCCTCCACCTCTGACGCGGGACGGACGTTCGCCTCGCCCGGATCCTGTCCCGCCTCGATCCTGGCCCGGCGCTGCCGGAGCAGGTCCCAGCACCGGTCCAGCTCGGTCTCCAGACCGGCCAGGCGGGCATGCTCGGTCGGCTCGTCGATCTCCTGCCGTGCCAGACGATCGCGCAGTTCCTTCTCCTGGCTGATCATTTCCGTGATGTGGCCGAGGATCTCCCTCTCGGCGCCGGCCTCGAACCCTGCCATGGCTGCCCCTTCCCGGACGACGCGACGGACGACGCGATGGACGACGGACTCGAAGGGGGCGTCCGCCCATCCGTGCACCCCTGCCCCCTCACCACCTTCTCTCACCCCGGCCTCAAACGCATCGGCCGGACAGCCGCCGGCTCCCGGCCCCTCCCGAAAATCCCGCGCTCGCGCCATCCGGGCGAGGTACGGTGGCCCGCGAACCGAGGGAAAGCGGTTGCTACAGGTCGGGGACAGGGACAGGGGAGGATCACCGCCGATGGCGTCGACGTCGGAACGGCCGCTCGACCACCGCTACCGGGGCGAACACCCCGTCCGGACACTCGCCTATCTGCTGCGCGCGGACCGCCGCAAGCTGGCGGCGGCGGTCGGCGTGTTCACCGTCAAGCACAGCCCCGTCTGGCTCCTGCCCCTGATCACCGCCTCCGTCGTGGACACGGTCGTCCAGCACGGGCCGGTCTCCCGGCTGTGGACGTCCGTCGCGGTCATCATGGCGATCCTGCTCGTCAACTATCCGCTGCACGTGCTGTACGTACGGCTCCTCTACGGCAGCGTCCGCCGGATGGGCACCACGCTGCGCTCGGCGCTGTGCACGCGGATGCAGCAGTTGTCCATCGGCTACCACTCCCGGGTCAGCGCGGGCGTGCTCCAGGCCAAGGTCGTACGGGATGTCGAGACCGTCGAGCAGATGGTCCAGCAGACCGCCGAGCAGGGTCTGGGCGCGCTGACCGTGCTGACCGGCGGACTGGTCATCATCGGCGTCCGTACACCGGAGTTCCTGCCGGTCTTCCTGGTGGTGGTGCCGGCGGCAACCCTGCTCGTGGCCCGGTTGCGGGCGCGGCTGCGGGCCCACAACGAGCACTTCCGCCACGAGGTGGAGACGCTGTCCTCGCGGGTGACGGAGATGACGCGGCTCATCCCGGTCACCCGGGCCCACGGCCTGGAGGGCAAGGCGCTGCGCCGGATGGACGGCACCCTGAGCCGGCTGCTCACCTCGGGGATGCGCCTGGACCTGGTCAACGGCCGCTTCGGCTCGCTGGCCTGGGTGGTCCTGAACGTGATCGGCGTCGCCGTCCTGGCCGCCGCCGCGCTGGTGTCGTACTACGGCGTGTGGGGTGTCACGCCCGGCGACGTCGTCATGCTCAGCGCCTTCCTCACCACGCTCACCAACTCCACGACGACGCTCACCAGTCTGGCGCCGGTCATCACCAAGGGCCTGGAGTCGGTGCGTTCGGTGGGCGAGGTGCTCCAGGCGCCCGAACTGGAGGACAACGAGGGCCGGGAGGAGGTCACCGCCGTCCGTGGGGCGGTCACCTTCGAGCGGGTCGGCTTCGGCTACGAGGACACCGGGCGTCCGGCCGTGGCGGAGTTCAGTCTCGATGTCGTCCCGGGCGAGACGGTCGCTCTGGTGGGCGCCTCGGGGGCCGGCAAGTCCACCGTGCTCAACCTCGTCATCGGATTCATCCGGCCCACCTCCGGCCGGCTGCTCCTGGACGGCACCGACATGAGCGGCCTCGACCTGCGCACCTACCGGCGGTTCGTCTCGGTCGTGCCGCAGGAGTCGATCCTCTTCGACGGCACGGTCCGGGAGAACGTCGCCTACGGCATGGAGGACGATGCCGACGAGGAGGCGGTGCGCGCCGCGCTGCGGGACGCCAACGCCCTGGAGTTCGTGGACCAGTTGCCGCACGGACTGGACACCGTGGTCGGCGAGCGCGGCGCCCGGCTCTCCGGCGGCCAGCGTCAACGCCTCGCCATCGCACGGGCGTTGATCCGGGATCCGCGCGTCCTGGTGCTGGACGAGGCCACCTCTGCGCTGGACACCCGCTCCGAGGCGCTGGTGCAGCAGGCGCTGGCCCGCCTGCTGCGCGGCCGTACGACGTTCGTGGTGGCCCACCGGCTGTCCACCGTGCGCGGTGCCGACCGCATCGTGGTGATGGACGAGGGCCGTATCCGCGAGATCGGCACACACGAGGAACTGCTGCGCCGGGGCGGTGCCTACACCGCGCTGCACGGCGGCCAGGTGGCCTGACGGGCGTCAGCGCCGGGTCACGGCGCGGGGCGAGCCGGCAACCCTCGGCAGTCTTCGTCCTCTTGAATCGTCGTCACATCTCTTGACCTCGGTTTGCGGACCGGACTACCGTTCCCGCGTCCATCTTGGTTGAAACGATTCACTCCATGGCTTGTCCATGACCGCGCTTGGGACCACTTGGGGTTGAACCATGCTCGAATCCTCCTCTCAGCGCGGCGGGGCGACCCGCCGGTCGGTGCTTGCGGCCGGTGTGTCGGCCGGTGCCCTCGCCGCCCTCGGGCCTGCGGCGGGGGCCTTCTCCGCGCCCGGTGGTGCCGTCGCCAACGGGGCCGTAGCCGCCGCCGACTGGTTCGCCCAGCCGGCCAAGGCCGTTCGGCCGAAGTTCCGCTGGTGGTGGCCGGACGGGCTGGTCGATCCGGCCGAGATCGCGCGGGAGGTCGACCAGATGGCGGACGCGGGATTCGGCGGGGCGGAGATCGCGGCCGTGCACCACAGCATCGCCGACACCTCTGTGCTGGACACCGACCGTCACGGCTGGGGCAGCGCCCCCTGGCGCGACGGTGTGAAGGCCGCGCTGCGCCAGGCGGCCCGGCGCGGACTGACCGTCGACCTCACCCTCGGCCCGAGCTGGCCCGTCGCCGTACCGGGCGTCACGCCCGACGACGACGCGGCGGTCAAGGAACTCGCTTACGGCAAGGTCACGTTGACGGGCGGCGCCGGGTACGACGGACCGGTGCCGGCCTCGGTCTACCCGGCCGCTTCCGGAGTCACCGTGCAGGAGCTGTTCGCGGTGCAGGCCGTCCGGGTCAACACCGCCTACTCCAGCGGCAAGGCGACCGGCCTGGATGCCGACAGCGTCACCGACCTGACCGCCCGGGTGTCCGGCGGCAGGCTGTCCTGGACCCCGCCGGACTCGGCGACCTGGGTGATCCTGGCGTACTGGCAGCGGGGTTCGGGGCAGCAGCCCGAGGCGGGCCCGCACTCCTCCCCCGCCGCGTACGTCGTCGACCACTTCAGCGCGGCCGGTACCGAGGCCGTCACCCGGTACTGGGACCGCGAGATCCTCGACGCCGGTCTGCGCAGACTGCTCGGATCGGCGGGCGGCGCCTTCTTCGAGGACTCCGCCGAGCTGGAGACCAAGGGGCTGCAGTGGACGCCCGCGCTGCCCGACGCGTTCCGCCGGCACACCGGGCGCGACCTGCTGCCGTACCTGCCGGCCGTCGTCCTCGACAACGGCAACCAGATCTTCGCCTTCGAGGCCCGGCTCACCCAGGAGATCCGGCACGACTTCTGGGAGACCGTGTCGAACCTCTTCGACGAGCACCATCTCGGGGCGCTGCGGGACTGGGCGCACGGCCACGGCATGAAGCTGCGCTCACAGCCGTACGGGCTCCAGACCGACGCCATCGCCTCGGCGGCCCTCCTCGACATCCCCGAGGGCGAGTCGCTCGGCTTCAAGAACCTCGACGACTACCGCTGTCTCGCCGGCGGCCGCGACATGGCCGGCCACCGCGTCCTGTCCTGCGAGGCGGGCGCGTACGCGGGCGGCGCCTACAACACGACCTGGGACAAGTTCCTGCGCACCATGGGCGGCGCGTACGCGGCGGGGGTCAACCAGACCGTGATCCACGGCTTCTCCTACGCGACCGTGCCGGGGGTCGGCTGGCCCGGGTTCGCCGCGTTCAGCCCGTACAACGGCGCGGTGGGGTACGGCGAGTCGTGGGGACCGCGCCAGCCCACCTGGCGGCATGTCCCGGACATCGCAGGCTACCTCGGGCGCGTGCACCAGGTGCTCCAGTCCGGCACCGTCCGCGCCGACGTCGCCGTCTTCCGGCAGACCGGCTACAGCGCGACCGGCATCGGCGCGTCCTGGCTCACCTCCACCGGCGTCCCGCTCGGGTGGACCCACCAGTTCCTCAGCGGGCCGCTGCTCGACCTGCCCTCGGCCAGGGTGTCCGGAAAGCGGCTCGCGCCGGACGGGCCCGCCTACAAGGCGCTGTTCCTCGAAGGCGACTTCTTCTACGGTTCCAGCCCGACGCTGGCCGTCGCCGACGCCCGCAGGCTGCTCGCGTTCGCCCGGGCCGGGCTGCCCACCGTACTGTTCGGCGCCTTCGACCAGGCCCTCACGCCGGGCCTCCCCGACGACGGCGAGACCGACGAACTGCGTGCTCTCACCGCCCGGTTGCTGGCCCTGCCGAACGTCCGCAAGGTCACCGACAAGACCCTGGTCGGCGCGGCCTTCGCAGACCTCGGCGTGACGCCCGACGTCGCCTACGGCGCGTCCTCGACCCTTCTCAACGCGCACCGGGCGACCGACGACGCCGATTTCTACTACTTCTGCAACGGCAAGCACGCCGAGACCGTCAAGCCGCCGGTGGCCGCCGTCGACCACGACGTGACGGTGCACAGCACCCGGGGCAGCGGTTCCGGCACGGTCCCGTATCTGCTGGATCCCTGGACCGGGCGGGTCGCCCGGCTCGCCGAGTACACCCGGGACGGGGACGCGTTCACGTTCCGGGTGGCGCTCCAGCCCGGTGAGACGCTCGTCGTCGCGCTGGCGCGGCCCGCCGCGTTCGGGGACCGCACCGGGGCCCGTCCGCACGCGGTGGCGACCGAGGCGGACAGCGTGCTGTTCGCGGACGGTTCGCTGGCCGTGCGCGCGGCGACGGCCGGCACGTATGCCACCACCCTGTCGAACGGGCGCACGGTCACCGCGCACATCCCCGAGGTGCCCGCGCCCGTCACCCTCGACCAGTGGACCCTCACCGTCGACGACTGGCGGCCCGGCGCCGACGCCACCAGCACCGAGGTCGTCGGGCACACCCTCGCCCTCGACGCGCTGCTGCCCTGGTCGCAGATCCCGGAGCTGGCCGACATCGGCGGCATCGGCCGCTACCGGACGACCGTCACACTGCCGCGGACCTGGACCTCCTCCACGGGGGCCGTGCTGCGGCTCGGCAGCGTCGGCGACACCTGCCGGGTCACCGTCAACGGCACCTGGGTCGGGCCCGTCGACCGCCTCAACCCCGAGGTGGACCTCGGCGGTCTGCTCCGCCCCGGCGCCAACACGGTCGAAGTCGAGGTCGCCACCCCGCTGTTCAACCGGCTGCGGGTCAGCAACCCGGCGGTGTTCGGGACGGCGACACGCCAGGCGTACGGGCTCGTCGGCCCGGTCCGGCTCGTCCCCTACGTCCAGCGGACCGTGGCCTGAGCCGTGGACAGGGTGCCCCCAGCTGGAACGGATCTTGGTGCCGGGTGGCTCGGCGCGGACAAGTCGACGCTCACACCGGCCCTGAGCGGCCGGGTGCGACAGGCAACGCCAAGGGCCCGCCCGCTTGCGGACGGGCCCGGCTCGGGGATCTCGGCCGCCGGTTGCTCTCCCGCCATGGCCGACACCGCGCAGACGTCGGTGCGGTTCAGGTGGCGTCCGTGGACAGGCGTGGGTCGGCGGCGACGATCGCGCGGACCGTTTCGGTGACCAGCCGGCGGTCCAGGGGTGCGTCGGCGAAAGCCCGGTGCATCGGCCAGCCCTCGATCAGCGCGTCGAGGGCGCGGGACACTCCGGGCGCGAAGTGCAGGGCGAGGCTGTCCCTGCTGCGTTCGAGCCAGGTGCGGGTCGTGGCGGAGACCGAGGCGTTGTGGTTGGCGTAGGCGTACATCTCGAAGATGAGGGTCATGTCGCGTTCGGTGGCGTAGGCCGGACCGCAGATCAGCTCGACGACGGCCGCCTCGGCCTCAGCCGTGGAGGCGGCGGACTCCAGCGTCCGCCGGTACAGCCCTGACATCGTGTCCGACAGCCGGGCGAAGGCCTGGGCGAGCAGGTCCGCCATACCGTCGAAGTAGTAGGTGAGCGAGCCCAGCGGGACGTCCGCCCGCGCCGCGATCTTCCGGTGGGTGGTGCTGTGTACGCCGCTCTCGGAGATCACGTCCAGGGCTGCATCGAGGATCCGCTCCTTGCGTCCGGGATCGTTCGGGATCTCGCGTCGTGTACCGCTCACGCCCTCAATGTGCCATGGGTTGCCCCCTCCCGAGTGTGTACAGACGTACAGGTTGTGTGTACGGTCGTACAGACTTGTGAACGGATCCCGCTGGAGCCACCGCCCATGACCTCTGACCTCGCCCGGCGTCGCACCGCCGTCTTCGTCCTCTTCTTCGCGCCCGGGCTGACCATCTCCTCGTGGGTCACCCGCACCCCGGACGTACGCGACATGCTCGGCGCCTCCACGGCGCAGATGGGTCTGATCCTGTTCGGGCTCTCGGTCGGCTCGATGCTCGGCATCCTGTGCTCGGGCACGGTCGTGGCCCGCTGGGGTGCCCGGCTCGTCATCCTTGCCGGCACGTCGACCGTCGCCGCCGGTGCCGCGGTGGTCGGGGTGGGGGCCGCCGTCGGTTCGGGGGCCTGTGTCGCGCTGGGCCTCGGGCTGTTCGGACTCGGCATGGGCGGCGGCGAGGTGGCCCTCAACGTCGAGGGCGCCGAGGTGGAGCGGCTGCTCGGCCGCTCCACGCTGCCCGCCATGCACGGCTTCTTCAGCTTGGGCACCGTGCTCGGGGCGGTGGCCGGCATGTGCCTGACGGCGGTCGGCTTCCCGGTCCTGGTCCATCTGCTCGTCGTGGCCGCGGTGGTGCTGGGCGCGCTCGCCCTGGTCATCCGGCGGGTCCCGGCCGAGGTGGGCCGGCAGACCGTCGCCGGACGCCGCGCAACGGGCGCGCCGCGCGCCGCGGTGTGGAAGGATCCCGCGCTGCTGCTCATCGGCTGTGTCATCCTCGCGCTCGCCATGGCCGAGGGCACCGCGAACGACTGGCTGCCGCTGGTCATGGTGGACGGTCACGGCTTCGACGCCGCGCTGGGCTCAGCCGTGTACGCGGTCTTCGCCGCCGCGATGACCGTGGGGCGCTTCGCCGGCGGACGGTTCGTCGACCGGTTCGGGCGGGCGGCGGCGCTGTGCGGGAGCGCGCTCGTCGGGGCCGCCGGGCTGGCCCTCGTGATTTTCGTCGACAACCAGGCGGTCGCGGCTGCCGCCGCCGTCCTGTGGGGCCTCGGGGCGTCACTCGGGTTTCCCGTCGCGCTCTCCGCGGCGGGCGATTCCGGTGCCGACTCCGCCGCCCGCGTCGCGCTCGCCGCGACCGTCGGCTATGTCGCCTTCCTGGTGGGCCCGCCCTCCCTCGGTTACCTCGGTGAGCACTTCGGGCTGCGGCACGCCCTGATCCTGGTCCTCGTCCTGGTGGTCGCGGCCGTCTTCGCCACACCGGCCGCCCGCTCACCCCGGGAGGTGGGCGACCCGGAACCGGCGGGCACCTGAGAGCGGAGCCCGTCAGTCCCTCGGATGGGAGCACGGAGTGTGGCCGAAGGTGCGGGTGCGGGCATCCCGACGTGAGGGAGAATCCGGCTTCGTTCCCGAAGACGAGCCGCGCTTCACACGCCGCCGCGAGTATCCCGCGTCAGGACGGGGCAAGGACGCAGAACTCGTGGCCTTCCGGGTCGGCCGGGGAGGTCCACGGGACGTCGACCTGGCCGACGTCGAGGTCGGTGGCCCCGAGGGACCGCACCCTGGCCACCTCAGCCGTCTTGTCGTCACCCGGGTACGACAGCAGGTCGAGATGGACGCGGTCCGGCACGGTCTTCGTTGCCCGCCGACCGAGCGGGACGTGCGCCCGTCGGCGCAGCATGCTGTCGCGCGGCACCCCAAGGCAGCCGCAGGCATGGCACCCGTCGTCAGGGGCGGCCACTCGACAGAGCAGCACGGCGTGGTCGGGATGCAACTGTTGGCCGACCCCTTGCAAGCCGAGGTCATCCAGCCGGCAGAACGTCGTCAGGGCAGCAGGGCAGCAGGGCAGAAGGTGGCGTCACGCACGAGCCCGGGGCGCAACCGCTGATGATCGTTCGGTGGCGTTTGGTCGATCAGGCGCGGTCGTGGAGCGTGACCTGGTAGCCGTCGGGGTCGGCGAAGGCGAAGGTCCGGCCGAAGGGGCCGTCGATCGGTGCGGAGACGATGGTGTGACCGTCGGCGACGAGCGCGTCGTGGATGGCCTGGACGTCGGTGGCGTGGAGCCAGATCGCGGCACCGATGCCGGGCTGGGCGACGGATGCGAGGTCCGTGCCGGGAATGACGTCGCGGAGTGCGAACGCGATCGGCTTCGTCTCGAAGACGACGGCGTGCGCAGGTCCGGCCGGCGAGCGGACGAGGCCCAGGTACTGCTCGTAGAACGCCTGCGAAGCGTCGAGGTCGCGCACTTGGAACGAGATGAAGTCGGGGCCGGTGGCGGGCATGATGACGCTCCTTCTTTGCATGTCAGTTTTCTGACACGCATCAACCTATGTCAGAATGCTGACATGAGTCAAGAAGGTGTTGGCGTCGACCTGGAGACGTCACTGGGCTACCTGCTCAAAGAGGCGTCGAGCGCCCTCCGCGCGGCCATGGAGGAAGTGCTGCGGCCGCTCGGGATGAGCGTGACGCACTACTCCTGCCTGGAGCTGCTGGCGCAACGACCGGGCTTGTCGAACTCCGAGCTCGCGCGGGGCGCGTTCGTGACACGGCAGACGATGAACGTGCTGCTGCAGGCCCTGGAACGAGACGGCTACGTGACCAGGCCTGCGGAGGCACCCGTCGGGAAGGCGCTTCCCACGCGCCTCACGCCTCGCGGCCGGCGAAGCCTCGAGAAGGCGAGCGCAGCCGTCCGGTCCGTCGAGGCCAGAATGCTGGCCGGCCTGACCGGGACCGAGCAGTCAGACGCGTTCCGGATCCTGCAGGGCATGATCCATTCCCTGCGCGGTGACAACGAGGGTGCATAGCTCGTTCCGCGGCGCACGTCTCATCGCGCTCGGACAGGTGGCTGAAGGAGTAACCGATCCCGCCGAATACTCCGCTGACAATGCCGCCGACCGCCGCACTGCCGCTGGGCGTCAGACAGCGCGATTTCGACGGCCCCCCGGAGGGCCAGTTCTCCGTCCCCGCGGCCCAGAGCCCGGTGTCGCCGGACTCGATCAGAACGTTTCCGTCGGCGTCTTCCGGGTCTGTAGTGGACCCCTGTCGCAGACCCCGGATCCGGCCCCGGCCACCGTCCGCCCGTATACGCGAGGGAAAATTCAGTTCATCGGTCCGCAAACCGGTCGCTGGATCGGTGTAATCGGCAGAGATGCGGCACCGCTCGGCGATCTAGCGTCAAAGGTGCACGGGGGCCACACGCACCAGAAAGCACCGAGACGCACATGCCCATCCCGGATACCGACGTCATCACCACGGCCGACTTCCACATCGACACCGACACCGACACCGACATCCCGCCCGCCGCCCAGCTTCCCGGACCCGCCGACGAACTGCCGGCGGCGGCATCCCCGCCCGAGCTCGTGCTGCAGCAGGTGCGCGACGAACTCGCGCTCGACGGCAACGCACAGCGCAACCTCGCCACCTTCGTCACCACCTGGATGGAACCGCAGGCACGGCAGCTGATGGCCGACACCGCGGAGAAGAACCTCGCGGACCGCGCCGAGTACCCGCAGATCACCGCCATGGAAGAACGCTGTGTGCGGATGCTCGCCCGGCTGTGGCACGCGCCGCACCCGGAGCGGGTCCGGGGCTGCTCCACCACCGGCTCCAGCGAGGCGGCGATGCTGGGCGGCCTCGCACTCAAGCGCCGCTGGCAGCAGCGCCGGCGCAGGCAGGGGAAGGACACCACCCGCCCCAACCTGGTGATGGGTGCGAACGTCCAGGTGTGCTGGAAGAAGTTCGCCAACTACTTCGAGGTCGAGCCCCGTTACGTCCCGATGGAGCCCGGCCGCTACCACCTCACGCCCGACACCCTCACCGCCTACTGCGACGACAACACCATCGGCGTCGCCACCGTCCTCGGCTCCACCTACGACGGCTCCTACGAGCCCGTCGCCGACATCTGCATGGCCCTGGACGGCTACCAGGCGGCGACCGGCACCGACATCCCCGTGCACGTGGACGGCGCCTCCGGCGCGATGGTGGCCCCGTTCCTCGACCCGGGTCTGATGTGGGACTTCCAGCTCGAGCGCGTCGCCTCCATCAACACCTCGGGGCACAAGTACGGGCACGTCTTCCCCGGCCTCGGCTGGGCCCTGTGGCGCGACACCGAGGCCCTTCCGGAGGACCTGGTCTTCGAGATCGACTACCTCGGCGGCCGCTCCCCCAGCTTCACCCTCAACTTCTCCCGTCCGGGCGCCCACGTCGTCGCGCAGTACTACAGCTTCCTGCGGTACGGCTTCGAAGGGCTGCGCCACCTCGCGGTCCAGAACCGTGCGACGGCCCGCGCGCTCGCCACCCGCATCCGGGCCCTCCCGCCCTACGAGCTGGTCACCGACGGATCCGAACTCCCGGCCCTCGCCTTCCGCCTCGCGCACGGCGCCCACGGCTTCACCGTCTTCGACGTCTCCCGCGCCATGCACGCACGTGGCTGGCAGCTGCCCGCCTACACCTTTCCCGCGCCCTGCCAGGACGTCTCCGTCCTGCGACTCGTCGTCCGCACCGGGTTCACCGCCGAGCTCGCGAGCATGTTCCTCGCGGACCTGACGGAAGTCACGCGGCAGCTCCAACTCCGCCGGTCCATGCCCGCGCCGGCCGTCAAGCCCCTCGTCGTCGCAGCAGAGCCGGCGCACGCCAACACCTCCGCGTAGGCACGGAACTTCCGCATCTGCAGACCCGCACAACGTTCTCAAGCAGTCCTGGGCTTGTGTGGCACCGCCGGTACGCACAGCCATGCGAGGCCCGCGGCGGTCAGGTAGGCGAGCGCGCCGATGGCCATGCTGGTACGCAGGCCGGTGTTGTAGTCGGTGGCAGTGGCCAGGAGGCTGCCGCCGAGCGCGACGCCGGTGGCGCTGCCGATCTGGCGGGTCGTGTTGAACAAGGCGGAGGCGGCGCCCGAGTAGGCCGCGGGCGCGGTCCCCATCACGGTGGCGGTCGAGCCGGTGAGGGCGAAGGAGGTGCCGAATCCCGCGGCCATCATCGGGGCCACCAGCAACGGGTAGGCGGGGTCGGCACCCGCGGCGGCCCAGCCGGTCAGCCCGAGGGCGGCCAGGAGCATGCCGGAGATCACCAGCGGGCGATCGCCGGTGCGGCGGGCCAGCCGCCCGGACAGGACGGAGGCGAACATGGTCATCGCCACCGCCGGGAACAGCGCCACCCCGGTGCCCAGGGCGCTGAAGTGGCGCTGGTGCTGGAATTCCAGACTGGCGGTGAACACCATGCCGTAGAAGCCGAAGTTGAACAGCAGGCCGATGACGGCTCCCCCGCTCATCGCCCGGGAGCGCAGGAGGCTCGGTGGCAGGACCGGAGAGCGGGCAAGTCGCTCGCGTACCGCGAACGCCGCGGCGGCCAGGACTGCCAGGCCCAGCCCGGCGAGTACGGCCGGATCGGACCAGCCCCGCCGGCCGGCCTCGTTGAGCGCCGCGGTCAGGAGTGCCGCCGTCGCCATCACCGCGCACTGCGCCGGCCAGTCCAGGGCCCGGTCGGCGCGCCGGGGCGAGCGGGTCACATGTCGCAGCGTCAGTACCAGGCAGGCCGCGCCGACGGGCAGGTTGATGAGGAACACCCAGCGCCAGCCGAGGGTGGAGACGAGCAGCCCGCCCAGCAGCGGACCGGCGGCGGCCGCAATACCCGCCATCGAACCCCACAGTCCGAAGGCCCGGGAGCGTGCCGCCGTCCCCGGGTAGGCCTGTTGGAGCAGGGCCAGGGAGCCAGGCACGATCAGGGCCGCGCCGAGCCCCTCCACCAGCCGGGCCGCGACCAGGAAGGGGGCGCTCACCGCGAGCGCGCACGCAGCCGACGCGAGCGTGAACACCGACACGCCCGCGCAGAAGACCCGCCGGTTGCCCAGCCGGTCGCCCAACGCGCCACCGGTGAGCAGGAGTCCGGCGAAGACCAGGGTGTATCCGTCGGTGATCCACTGGATGCCGGTGAGCGAGGCCGACAGTTGCCGGCCGATCACCGGCACGGCGACGTTGATGGCCGTCACGTCCAGGATCACCATGAAATACCCGGCGCACACCGCCAGCAGCGGTGCCCAGGACCGTTGCCCGGGCTCCGGGACCGTACCGGGAGAGGACTTCGCCCCACCGTCGCCGGCCGACGACTCCGCGAACGCCACGGCCCCAGCTCCATCCCATCGACTCAACCGAAACACGACACCGAAAGCCACAATAGGGGACATATTGCGGGCTGGGAGATCGCGCGGTGGCAGGTTCGCGCAACGTCTCGCAGGCGCTGCACGTCGTCGCGGAGCGCAGCGGAGTATCGGCGAGTAGAGGTAGCCGTCCTCGTCGCCCTGGAGGCCCCCCTTCCGGACCCACGAGCTGGCCGACACCGTGGCCGGCATGCCCGGCATCGGGCCACTACTGGGCGCCGAATTCCTCGCTGCGATCGGCGACGACCTCACGGCCTTCGACAGCCCGGACCGCCTCGTGGCCTTCGCCGACCTGGCTCCGGCACCGGCACCGGCACCGGCACCGCACGATTCCGGGCAGCGGAACGGCAACCTGCATCGACCGCGCTACTACCACCGGGGTCTCCAGCGAGTCTTCTACATGTCCGCCCTGATGAGCGTGCGCTACGACCCCAACTCCCGAATCCTCTACGACCGAAAGCGGGCCGAGGGGAAACGCCATACCCAGGCCGTGATCGCTCTCGCCCGCCGCAGGGTCGACGTGCTGGGGGCCCTGATCCGAGACCGGCGACCCTACGAAGTGGCCCCGCTCCAGCCGACCGGCTGATCCGGGCGATCACCCGACCGCCACAACCAGCGCAAGGCATCAGGGAGCAGGACTCCACCGTGGTTGGGGCTGTGACCGCCGTCGCCCAGGACGAGGCGGAAGTCGTAACCGGCTTCCGCGAGTGCGGCCGCGACACGCAGGTTGTTGGCGAGCCAGTTCGCTTCGGGCTCGTTCCAGCGCAGGTCACGATGGCCCGCTTGCAAGAAGATGCGCAGTGGCTTGCGGGGAACGCCGGGGATCAGTTCGGGGTACGGGTTGCCGCCCGGCATCTGCGTGAAGCTGGACAGGTACCCGATGACGCGGCGGAACTTGTCCGGGCGCAGCCACGCTGCGGTAATGGCGCAGTTGCCGCCGCTGCTGCCACCGCAGATGCCCCACCGATCGGGGTCCTCGGTGATCGTGTACCGCTGCGTGACCTCGGGGATGATCTCGTCCAGGAGGAAACTGACGTACCGGTCGTCGAATGTGTCGTACTCGGTGTTGCGGTTCTTCGGGTCCTCGGCGTCGGGGAAGATGCCGGGGTCGACGAACACGCCGATGGTGACCGGGATGTCGCCGCGGTGGACGAGGTTGTCCAGGACGATCGCGCCGCGGACCTCTCCTTCGGGGTCCAAGTACCACCATCCGTCCTGGAACACCATCAGCGACGCCGGCTGTGCGGGGTCGTACTGGGCGGGCACGTGAACCCAGAACCTGCGGGACGTGCCCGGGTAGATCGCACTCTCGTTCCAGATGCACTCGATTGTCTCGCCGACAGGTACGCCGGGCTGGACAGCCGAGTCGGGGCCGTGGGCGTAGCGAACGTCCGACTGGTCAACCGGAAGCGACCGGTAGGGCACCTCGATCATCATGCGGGCCAACCTAGGAGAGATCACGAACCCTCTCAAAGGGGTTTGGTAGCCATGCCTCACGGCTTCACCTCTCCATTGAAGCCATGAAGTCGTTCTCGACGGCGGGGGTCAATGCGAGTGAGCCGGAACTCCGCTGAACCAACCATGCCTTGGTCGGAGTCACCGACAAGCCGGTCCGCAAGCGGTGTGCAGCTGGAAGTTGTCCCCGACACCGCTCAGCGTGAGGGCATACCCATGTATGGAGCTGTACCCAGGGGTGGTTACGGCCCGGCGTTGTCGCCGTTCAAGTGGTCCCGGGCCGCGGTCACGTATGCGGCGATGGCTTTGGTGAGGTGAGCGTGCTCATCACGGGCCTCCTGCGCGGAGGCAGCGTCGGAGCAGTTCCTCTGTCGAGCGGCGAGCCGAATCTGAAAGGCCGCGCTGGCGAATTCTTGGGCAAGGATGGCGGCATGCTCGGACCCTTCGAGCAGGACGACAGGAAGTGTGGCCCGCAGGGCGTCGTCCCTCTCCGCTGCCTCGGCTCGCAGCACGACGGCACGTGCATCGACGGCCGCAGGATCGGCAGGACCTTGTGCGCCGGCGATCTCCGCGCGAGCCTGGGCGATGGTTATGGTGCGTCGCGTCCCAGACCATGGCGCTCGAACCGGCTGTCATCGCACCAGTGGTCAACCATCCGTCCCTTCCGCTGGACGATCCCGGCGGTCTGGAGATCAGCGACGAAGACGCTGCTGCCGTGGCTGAACGCGTAGCGCGAGAGGGATTGAAGGTTCGCGCCTACCGCTTCGACAACGACAGGTGGTGCACTGGTCAGCGGTTCGCGGCTTACCGAGCGCTGCTCGGGGACGCATTCGACGGCCGTGTACTCAAAGCCGAGACGGCGAACACGAACCCTCCGCCCTTCTTCCGTGACGTCGGCGGTTGCGCCCACAGCGTCGTCACGGCACACCTCGTCGACCAGGACGGTCACCCCACCATGCAGGCCCGGAACGAGATCATCGCCTTCCTGGCCGAGCGGCTCGGGATGCGGGCTGAATGAGCCCTTGGCACTCCGGCACCTGGCGATACGGCAGAGCAGCGCCGCTTCCCGATGCGATCTGGTCGTCGACCTGTGTTACTCGTGACCGCCCCTCGACGACCACGAGTGACACAGGCCACTCAGATTTCGATGACACACGCTCAATCTTCAGTGGTACAGGACACTGAGCACCCTGCTCGGCCGTACGGGCCAAGCAAGCCGCGCAGTCACCGCACGTCAGAGTGTGGGCGGCGGGCCCTTGAGCACGCCGGCCACCTCATGTGTGCGGTAGTTGGTCCGTGAGGCAGCTGAGGATTTTCCTGCCGACTGCGATTTCGGCCCTTCTCGGCCCATACCTGTGGCGGCATTCCGGGGTGCGGTTTGGCTGTTGCTCGGGCCGGGGTAGCCCAACGTCGCTGTCGAACTGTCCGGCTGGTGGGGAGGCGGATCGGCCATGTGGTGGTCACGGTGCATGTGAACCCGCCGCGGTACGAGGATCCCGCGGTGCACCCCGGCACGCCGGAAGCGGACTGCGAGCTGTGCCGGGAGTCGGGCGCGGACGTGGGGTGTCTGCCGGCGACGAGCGAGGTGTACCGCGGCGACGGTTCCCTGGTACGGGTCGTGGCCGGTCCGGGCGGCGAGGGTCTGGAGGCCGCGGGACGGCCCGGTCACTTCGACGGAGTCCTGACCGTGATGCCGAAGACGACCAACCTGGTACGCCCCGACGCCGTCTTCCTCGGCACGAAGGATTTTCAGCAGTCGGCCCTGTTCCGGGGCATGGTCTTCGATCTGCGCGTGCCGGTCGAGGTCGTCGGCGTCGAAACCGTGCGCGAGAGCGAGGGCCTGGCCCCCTCCAGCCGCAACGTCCGCCGGTCACCGGCCGAACGCCTCGCGGGACTCGTCCGGCCCCGCGCCCTGACGGCCGGGGCGGTGGCGGGACGGGAAGGCGGAGCCGATGCGGACGTCATGGCCGCCGCGTGCGGGCTCCAAGACGAAACCGCTTGGGCCGCGGCACCGGTCGACACGCTCTGCCTGCGGTTGACCGGCCTCGATCCGGAACCGCGCCCGGACCGCACGCGGACCTCCGCACGCACCCGCCAGCCCGTCACCGAGCGCTTCGGCCACGCACCGCGGCGTCCGGGGCCCGATCCGGCCCGATTCCGAGGAGACCACACATGAGGATCGCCGTCACCGGTGCGTTCGGATTCCTGGGATCCCGGCTCACCGCCACCCTGCTCGAACAGCGGATGCTCTGCGGCGCACCGATCGAAGGGATGGTGCTCGCCGACCGCATCGTGCACGACGACGCGGCCGGGGTGGACGATCCCCTCGTCACGGTCGTGCACGGCGACCTGTCCGACCGTCTCGACGACCTCTTCGCCGACCCGGTCGACGTGATCTTTCATCTCGCCGCCGCCGTGTCGGCCGAGTGCGAGGAGGACTTCGACCTGGGCATGCACGCCAATCTCGACGTGACCCGCGCCCTGCTGGACGCCGCCCGCGGACAATGCGCTGCCGGCGGGCCGGTACCGAGGTTGGTGTTCTCCAGCAGCCTCGCCGTCTACGGCATGCACCCCGACCAGCCACCGGCGTCGCTCGTCGACGAGTCCACGCTCCCCACCCCGCGCACCAGCTACGGAACCCAGAAACTCATCTGCGAGCAGCTGATCGCCGACTGCACCCGGCGCGGCTTCGTCGACGGACGCGTCGCCCGCCTGATGACCGTGGCCGTACGCCCCGGCAAAGCGAACGCGGCCGCCTCCGCCTTCCTGTCCGCCATCATCCGCGACCCCCTCGCCGGCCTCTCGGCCACGTGCCCCGTCGACCCCGGCCTCCAGGTCGCCCTCGCCTCACCTCAGCGCACCGTCCGAGGACTCGTACGCCTCGCCGAAGTCTCCCGCGGCACCGGACCGGGACAGCTGTCCGGCACGGCACCGGTCAACCTGCCCGCCCTCACCGTCTCGGTCACCGACATGCTGGCCACGCTCCGGCAGGCTGCCGGAGACACGGTCGCCGACCTGGTCACCATCGCACCCGATCCCGCCGTCGAAGCCATCGTGGGCTCCTGGCCCGCCGCCTTCGACAACACCCGCGCCGCGGCCCTCGGCCTGCACCCCGACCCGGACTTCGCCTCGGTCCTGCGGCACCATCTCGCCGACCAGGCCGTCACCCGCACCACCGATGAGCCCCCGCGGCCGTGACACGATTCCCGGCGTACGGCTCACACCGGTTTCGCCGACGCGTCCTAGTTCAGGGATCGGTCGCTCGGGCCGAGGGGAGTTGGGCGCGGAGCGCAGGCAGTCGAGCACAGTCTTCAGCTCCGGCCAGGCCCTCACCCAGGGCCAGGAGCGAAAGGAGTTGCACCGGCCGACGGGCCATGGCCGCAGCCTCCAGTTTGTGGTGGCCATCGAGGAGGAAGTGCGTCAGGCCCCAGTGCCGGTAATGGCCGGTCGGCATGCCTGCGGCGGGTTCGCATACGTCCAGGGTGGAGACCGCCACGGCAGTCGGGACCGTTCCCCGCCCCATGAATTCGGCGTACGCCTCGACGCGGCCCCTCTCATTCCAGGTCGGGGGAACCATGGGCACCACGAACTCATAGACGCGAACATCAGGCCCCTTACCGGGGCCACGAGTATGAGCAGTACGTACCTCCACCGCGGCAGTGTCTTCAGGTCCGCGACCGCCTCCGCCGCGGGCACATCCGGGTTGACCAGCGGCACGCCTTCGGGAAGCACCAGTTCATCGCGCTGTTCCTGCAGGCCGTTGCGCCGCCGGCGCGGGGCGAACTGGTAGACAAGCGTGAGGGCGCTTGCCCCGACCGATCTCCCCCGGATTCCCTCGACGACTATGAGATCGCATTCCCTGGGTCTGAGGCGGACCTGGGAGTAGAGCGTCGGCGATGCCACATGCAGCATCGGGAAGATCACGAATTCAAGCGGCGTCTGCGTCCGTCGCATGGTGATCACGGCAGACCGGTCGGCATACCCGGTCACCTCGATGATCTGCATGACCCCCTCCTTCGCAGGCCGCCGGGTTTGCCTTCCGCCCGCAGCAGGGCACGAACCCGCCCCGGTCCATGGTTCCCTGGCGACGGCGATGCGCCGGCCGTCGACGGTGATCGAGCTGCTGTTGCGGATGACAGCGCGTCCGATCCGGCCGAACGTCGAGTCGTACGGCAGGGAATGACGGAGAGCTCTGGCGGCCGTCGGGGGTCTCCGTCACTTCGCTCGCCGCCGGGAGCACTTGCCGGGGCAAGCCTCGGAGACGGCCATCTGAACTGCTCCCGATGTACGGGGTATTGACGCACAGCTGGTCTAGTCCATACCGTCTTCAACCATCGATAGTTCAGAAGTGGAACCTTCGTTCAGTTACGTGAACTTCCGCCTGAGCTCCCGAATGCTCCGCCTCGGCACCCCCACCTCGCGCTTCCCGCGTTCATGACAGGAGCCGTCCTGTGATCAGATCCGCTGCCAGAGCCCTCACCACCATTCCCGCTCTCCTCGCGACGGCTGCCACCGTCCTCGTCGCCAGCGGCGGCTCCGCGAGCGCCGCGACCAACCCCGGCCCCGGCTTCCCCGCCCACTACGCCGCGCCGTACGTCGAGACGTGGAACTCGCCCTCGGCCATGACCAACGCCCGCAACGCCACGGGCCTGAAGTACTTCACGCTCGCCTTCGTCATCGATGGCGGCGGCTGCAACGCCATGTTCAACGGCGACACTCCCGTCACCGACGCCGGCTGGACTTCGGCGATCAACTCCCTGCGCGCCGCGGGCGGCGACGTCATCGCCTCCTTCGGCGGCGCCTCCGGCACCGAGGAGGCCCAGGCCTGCACCACCGTGGCCTCGCTCAAGGCCCAGTACAAGAAGGTCGTCGACGCCCTCAACCTGACGCGGGTCGACTTCGACATCGAGGGCAGTGCGATCGCCGACACCTCCGCCAACGACCGCCGGAACAAGGCCCTCGCCCAGCTCCAGCAGGAGTACGCCGCCGCCGGGCGCAAGCTGGACGTCCAGTACACCCTGCCTTCCATGCCCAACGGCCTGGACGACAACGGCACGAAGCTGCTGTCCAACGCCAAGAGCAACGGCCTCAACGTCAATCTCGTCAACATCATGACGATGGACTACTACGACGGAACCCGGGACATGGGCAAGGCGGCCACCGACGCCGCCACCGCCCTGCGCACCCAGCTCGGCACCATCTGGCCGGAGAAGTCCGACGCGCAGTTGTGGGCGATGGAAGGCAACACCCCGATGATCGGGGTCAACGACGACACCAGCGAGATCTTCACCACCGGCAACGCCACCACGCTCGCCAACTTCGCCAAGTCCAAAGGCATCCAGGAACTCGCCTTCTGGGCACTCGGCCGCGACAAGGCGTGCGCCACCAACGGCCAGCTCTCCGACACCTGCAGCGGAACGCCGCAGAGCGCCTGGCAGTTCTCCAGCACCTTCAACACCGTGACCGGCGGTACGACTCCCCCGCCGCCCACCGGATCCACAGGCCAGATCACCGGCCTCGGCGGCAAGTGCGTGGATGTCGCGGCGGCGAGCAGCGCCAACGGCACCGCCGTTCAGATGTATGACTGCAACGGCACCACGGCCCAGCAGTGGACCGTAGGCTCCGACAACACCATCCGCAGTCTCGGAAAGTGCATGGATCTCACCGCCGCCGGCACCGCCAACGGCACGAAGGTCCAGTTGTACGACTGCAACGGCACCGGTGCTCAGGTCTGGCAGCAGAGCAGCGGCGACACCCTGGTGAACCCCGCATCCGGCAAGTGCCTCGATGTCACCGACAAGTCGACGGCCAACGGAGCCCGGCTGCAGATATGGACCTGCGCCGGCGGCACCAACCAGCAGTTCCACTTGCCTGCCTGACAGGCAAGAACATCCGCTGCGGCCCGGCGCAACGAGAACGCGCCGGGCCGCAGCGGATGAGGACCGGCCCATGAAGCTCACCGGTCTCAGGCACATGCCGGTCTCGACACCCTTCGTGAATCAGAACTTCGCGGGCGAACCGGACCGCTGCCCAACGCGCGCTCGCAGGTGTCCTGGTGCCGGAGCCACCCTTGCTGACCGTTGCTGACCCCGGCATCTGGCACGGTAATGGATGGCGATCTCTTCGTTCCGACGCTGCCGAGACCTGTTCATCAGTCCGGCAGGCAGGAGCGGAATCGGTGGAGCAGTTCAAGTGCGGCAGGGCTCTCTGCGTCGAAGGTCTGGCCTTGTTGTTCGACAGGAATACCCGGCCCCCAGATACGGGCACCATGGCAGCGGAAGCAGAAGGCGATCTCGAAGAGCTGATCGGTGGAGCTGTGCGCCCGGATTCCCCAGCCTGGGAGGAAGCAGCGGTACAGCTCACTTCCTGGTAGGTCGGCGATCAGGGACAGGGCCTGCTGGGCTTGGTCTCCCTCCCAGATCGCGGCAGTATCGCCGGCCAGGTTCTCCGAACTGAGGTGCCTGACGGGGTCGGTGATGCGGACGACCTCGATGAATTCGGTCTTCCCATGGGTTAGCGGCAGCAGCATGCCCCCAGGCTCTCCGATCGTGACTTCGCTGACCAGGGACGGCCGCGGCGGCCGAGGCGGCGGGTACGGAGATGGCGGCGCCGACGTTGATGTCAGTGGAACAGCACGGGCATCGGGCAGGTCTCCAACAGCTCCTCCGGCCGGTCGGCCCAGCGCCACCAGACATGCCGACTGGTACACCTCCACAGCGCCCGGCAGGTCCGCCGGCCATCGTCCTTCCGCTTGACGAGGACGAAGCCGCCGAAATTCATGGGCTGGCTGCACTCGGGACAGGCCGGGGCGTCGGTCATGTAGCGCACCCCAAGGGAGCGACCGTTTCATCCCGAAGCAACTTGGGTGGGGTACTGCCCTGGGCTGGTGTGGCTCTCACCCGTGCTGATCGTCCGTAGGCGTTCACGCTTGTTCGCCATCGGTCGCCGGCGTGGTCACGCAGTTGGACACTCACACCTCTGGCCCGGGGCGAGGGTAGCTTCTCGTTCTTGGGGTTGCTCAGAAGGCACTCTGCCACCAACGATGCGGAGGATGGCCGTACGGCACGGCGTCCGGACGTTTGAGGATCCTCCTATCCAGAGGCTCCACGATGGCGCGGAGCTCCCGAGCGCTCTTCTTGGGAAGCGCACAGATAGCGAGCTCCAACAGGTCTCGCTCGTCCGCCGGCTCAGGACAGCAGTCGGGTACACCACATCGGTCGCTGAACGGTGAAGGGAGCTGATCCCGCGGGGCCCTTGCGATGGCGGCCCACCGGGAGAGGGCCTGCTCGATGATGCCTGGCTGGAGCCGCGTCCGCTCCAACCGAATGACCTGCGCCTGGGCTGGGCCTGAAAGCCGACCGATCTTCGAGTAGGTGCCACGTGCAGCAGGAAAATGCCTGCTCTCTGCCCGTAGGCGTGAAGGGCGCCTACGCGGCATGGCCCTTTCGGTTGTGAGTCATGAACGGCAGTCTGGCACACGCACTCTCAGCTTGGGAAGCGACGGCGCTTGGGGGGTCGGATAGCTACTGACCTCGTGTTATGCGTCCAGGCCCTGCGCCTGGGGGGGTACGTCAGGACCGCTGTTGACCGTGGTTGACCGGTGTTAAGGGCACGCTGCGGGCACGCCCTCGGTTCGGCAGCGTGAGAGAAGGCCACTCGGGGCTCGATCCCGCCCAGGTTATGGAAGCCGGCAGCGGCTGGAAGGCCCTCTCGCAGAAGCACACCGAGTTCGGAGCAGTCCAGCATTCTGCCGGCCCGCCCCAGGTCCGCAACGAGAAGGTCCCGCTCAGCGCCACCCGTCTTCGGATGGGTTGCACTCGACCCGACCGGCATGGATGCCGTCACTCGACGCAGCCTTGCAGTCACACATCGCGGACGCGCGCCCGGAGCGCCACCCCTCATGTGCACAGCGGTCCGCTCAGCGGACTTCTGGCGTACTGGAACCGGACCGTTTGGCCGAATAATGAGCCCACTCGGTTCCAGAGGTCCCGCTGAGAGGCGGCTTCATGCGTCATACCGCCGCGAGAGCACCGACCGCACCCGTCGAACCCCACGCATGACTCAGGCCGACCTCCACAAGAGCTGGCCGAGCCGAGTACTCGCAGCGCAGAGTGCGACATCACGCACACCGACCGCAGTCCGGCGCTTGCTCGAAGTGCCGCGTCCACGCCACCCGTCGGCGGCCTTCCGGACACCCGCCCACACAGAGACCGTCCTGCCGCCCCAACCTCGCGCGGACCCACACCACGGAGCATCCACCACGACGGTGACCTCCTTCCCCACGCCCGGTGAACCCCGCGTTCCCATTCGATGCCTCAACGCCGGAGGTTCAGATGACACGCTTGCGCCTTACTCTCACAGTCACGGCCGGTGCCGCCGGGCTCGCGCTCCTGACCACCGCGTGCGGTGGCGGAAACAGTGCCTCGTCCGGCACCGCGAAGGCCCAGGACCCGAACGTCCTGACGGTCGCCTCGGCCATCGCACCCAACAGCCTCAACCCGGCTCTGGGCGGTTCGTCCGACCCCCAGCAGTATTTTTTCGAACTGGCATACGACACACTGATCCGCCAGGCGCCGGACGGGAAGTACACGCCCGCTCTCGCGACCAAGTGGGGCTTCGTCGGCTCCGACAGCAAGACCTTCGACCTCACCCTGCGGTCCGGCGTGAAGTTCAACGACGGCTCCGCACTCACCGCCGAAGGCGTCAAGAAGTCGCTTCAGTACTACGCCAAGGCCGGCGGCCCGCTGGCGGCCGACCTGGCCCCCGTGGGATCGATCGACGTCCTCTCCGGTCTCAGGCTCCGCCTCCACCTCAAGACGTCCGATCCGCTGTTGCCGCTCTATCTCTCCAGACCGACGACCGGAGAGATCATCAGCCCCACCGGCCTCGCCAAGTCGGGCGAACTCGGGACCACCACGCACGGCGCGGGGCCGTACATGATCGACACGTCGCAGACCGTCTCCGGCCAGACCTATACGTACGTCCCCAACCCCACGTACTACGACAAGTCGCGCGTGCACTGGAAGAAGGTCGTCGTCAAGATCATCAAGGACGAGAACACCACGCTCAGCGCCTTCCGCTCCGGAGAGGTCGACTACGCGCTCGGCGACTCCACCACCGCGAAGGCCGCGAAGTCCGCCGGATTCCAGGTCCTGTCGAGCCCCTACTCGATCATGCAGCTGATGATCCAGGACCGGGCGGGCACCATGGTCAAGGCCCTGGGTGACCTGCGGGTACGGCAGGCCATGATGTACGGCATCAACCGGGACTCGATCGCCAAGGCCCTGTACGGCTCGTACGCCAAGGGCTGGGACTACCCCGTCCTGGCCGGCACGAGCGGCTACACCGAGGGCAGCGAAGGAAAGTACTCCTACGACGTCACCAAGGCCAAGAAGCTCCTGGCCGAGGCGGGCTACCCCAACGGCTTCACGCTGCCCATCACCGTGAACCTCACGGGCGTGGGAGAGTCCCAGGCCGCGGAGGCCTTCGCCGCGGAGATGGCGAACATCGGCATCAACGTCAAGATCAACGTCCCGGCGAACGTGAACGAGCTCTTCTCCACCTACTCGAAGTACGCGGGGATGATGTTCGACTACGGCGCCGGCATCGCCCCGCCGTACGCCCAGGGCAACGATCTCCTGTACAGCTGGGGCAACCCGCTCAAGGTCAGCGACAAGCAGCTCGACACGCTGTACAGCCAGGCGTCCTCCGCACCGACCGCCCAGCTCCAGGAGCAGGGCTGGCAGAAGTTCGAACAGCGACTGTCCGACCTGTCCTGGACGATCCCGATGGTCTCCATGGAAAAGATCGTCTACGTACGGCCCGGCCTGAAGGGTGTCGACCTCTCGACCACGAACCTCACGCCCGACCTGACGTCCTTGTACGCCGCCAAGTGACCCTCCCGAGAAAGGCACCCAGTCATGTGGCGAACCAGCGGAATGCGGATCGTGCAGGCTGTACCCCTGCTGCTCTTCGTCTCGGCGCTCACCTTCTTCCTCCAGCTGTTCATCCCGGGTGACGCCGCCCGGTCCATAGGAGGCCTGACCGCCTCACCCCAGGCGATCGCCGCGCTGCGACACCGCCTCCACCTCGACCAGCCGGTCTGGGAGCGCTACTGGGCCTGGCTGAAGGACGCGGTGCACGGCGACCTCGGCCGGTCGATCAGCAGCAACGAGTCGGTCTCGGGCGCGCTCAACACCCGCCTGGGGGTGACGCTCTCCCTCGTGATCGCGACCACCCTGCTCGCGCTGGTCGTCGGAGTCGTACTGGGCCTGGCCAGCGCCCGCGGCGGGCGCACCACACGGGTCGCCGCGGACACCGCGTCCATCGCCGGCATGACCATCCCCGCCTTCTGGGTCGGTCTGCTGGGCATCTGGATCTTCAATACCCGGTTCGACCTGCTGCCCGCGAACGGATACGTGTTCTTCGGGACGTCCGCCGGCGGCTGGGCGCGCTCGCTGGTGCTGCCGGTGGCCGCCCTGGCCTTCGCGCTCATCACGGTGATCGCCAAGCAGACGCGAGAGCAGTTCGCCGACGTGCTGAGCCGGGACTTCGTGCGGAACCTGCGGGCCAACGGGGTCAGCGAGCGGTCGATCCTGTTCAAGCACTCCCTGCGGCACATCTCCGTCACGGTCCTCACCGTGGCGGGCAACAACCTCATCGGACTCCTCGGGTCGGCCGTGGTGATCGAGGAACTCTTCGGCCTGCCCGGCCTGGGCAGCGCGGCGGTCACGGCCGCGTCCAGTGGCGACATCCCGGTCATCCAGGGAGTGGCGGTGTATTTCACCCTCATCGTGGTCGGACTGAATCTCCTGCTCGACCTCGCCATCGGCTGGCTCAACCCTCAGGCGGTCGCCGCATGAGCGCACAGGAGACATCGATGACGAAACCCGAGCGTCCCGACCCCGAGCGTCCCGAGCAGGTCGAGAGTGCTCCGGCCGCCCCGGCCGCCTCCCCGGCGCGCTCGCCTCACGTGTCCGTCCTGCGCCGCGTCCTGCGCCGGCCGCGCATCGCGGTTCCGGCCGTGATCCTGGTCCTGGAGCTGATCGCGTCGTTCGGTGCCCGGTGGCTCGCGCCGTACCCGCCGCAGCAGGCGGACTTCACCGCGGCACTGACCGGACCGAGCGCGAAGCACCTGCTCGGCACCGACCGGCTCGGCCGCGACGTGCTGTCGCGTCTGATGTACGGCGGTTCGGACACGTTCCGGGAGATCGCGATCGCCGTGGGCATCACGCTGGTGATCGCCGTTCCCCTCGGCCTGGTCGCCGGCCTGCGTCGGGGCCGTATCGACGCGGTGCTGATGCGGCTGGCCGACGTGGTGATGTCGATCCCCGGCATCATCCTGCTGCTGATCGTGCTGGCCCTGTTCTCGCAGAGCATGACCGCGGCCATGGTCGTGATCGGCCTGCTGTCGGTACCCGGCATGATGCGGGTCGTCCGGTCGGCGTCGCTGGCGGTCGGCCGGGAGACCTACGTCGCCGCTGCCCAGGTGTCCGGACTCGGCACCTGGCGCGTGGCCCGTCGGCACGTGCTGCCGCGCATCACCGGACTGATCCTGGTGAACGCGGCGCTGGCATGCGTCAACACCCTGCTCATCGCGTCCGGCCTGAACGCCATCGGTCTCGGCGTGAAGCCGCCCGCTCCGTCCTGGGGCGGCATGATGGCCGACGCCGCGCAGACCCTGAACCAGAGCCTGTGGCTGGCCATCCCGACCGGCGGACTGGTCGCGGTCACGGCCGCCGCGCTGATCGTCCTCGGCGACGGCCTGCGCGACATGCTCGCCGAGCGCTGGTCCGGCGTGTCACCTTCGGCACCGACCCGCCGCCGCAAGGCAACCGCCGCAGCCGTGGCTGCCGCAACGGCACCGGGGTCCGACGCTGCCTGGCTGCTGGCGGAGCCGAATCCGGTAGTACGGCTCACCGGGGTGACCGTCACCGCGGACACCGCCGCCGGTGCGGTCGACCTGATCAGCGACGTGAGCCTGTCCGTGGGGCAGGGCCGCACGGTGGGACTGGTCGGCGAGTCCGGCTGCGGCAAGTCCATGACCGGGCTGGCGTTGCTCGGCCTGCTGCCGAGCGGAGCCCGCGTCTCCTCGGGCACGATCGGGATCGACGGCACCGACGTCGGCTCGTTCAGCACGGCTCAGTGGCGGGCCCTGCGCGGCGGCACCATCGCCTTCATCTCGCAGGAACCCATGGTCGGCCTCGACCCCCTGTTCACCATCGGCCACCTGCTGCGCGAGGCGGTACGCACCCACGAGCGGCTCTCCCGCAAGGAAGCCACGCTCCGGGCCCGTGAACTGCTCGTCCAAGTACAGCTCGCCGATCCGGACCGGGTCATGAAGCTGCGCCCGTCGCAGATCTCGGGCGGTATGGCGCAGCGCGTCTCCATCGCCGTCGCGTTGGCCGGGCGCCCCCGCATCCTCGTCGCCGACGAACCGACCACCGCGCTCGACGTCACCGTCCAGCGCGAGATCGTCCAGCTGCTGCGCACGATCCAGCGGGACACAGGCATGGCGCTGCTGATGATCAGTCACGACTGGGACGTCATAGCGGAGGCATGCGACACCGCCCTGGTCATGTACGCGGGCCAGGTGGTGGAGGCCGGTCCGACAGAGCGCGTCATGACCGCGCCGGTCCATCCCTACACCCGCAAGCTGCTCGCCGCGAACCCGCGGCTGGCGACGGTGGGCGAGCCGATCCCCACCATCCCGGGCACCGTGCCGCCCCCGGGGCAGTGGCCCGTCGGCTGTCACTTCGCCGACCGGTGTCCCGACCGTGTCTCCCGGTGCACCGAGGCGCCGATCGCCTTGACACAGCCCGACGACCAGGGTGTCGCCCGCTGTGTCCTGGCAGGCGAAGGGCTGGGCGAAGAACTGCTGGAGGTGTCCTCGTGAGCACGACCGAACGGCCCCTGCTCGACATCCGCGACCTGTCCGTGTCGTATCACCGTCGTGGCAAGGGCACTGCGGCCATCCGGGACGTGTCCCTGGACATCCGGCCCGGCGAGACCGTCGCTCTGGTCGGGGAGTCCGGTTCCGGCAAGTCCACCCTGGGCCGCGCCGTGCTCGGTCTGACGGCCGCCACACAGGGCACGATCCTCTTCGACGGCCAGGACATCACGCATGCCGGCGCCGCCCGGCGCAGGGAGCTGAGCAAGAGCATCCAGGCCGTCTTCCAGGACCCCAACGGTTCGCTCAATCCGGCGCTGACCGTGGGCCAGACCCTGGCCGAACCGCTTCTGGTGCACTCGCGTGACGAGCGGTCCGTGGTCCTGGAGCGGGTACGGGAGGTGCTGGCGCTGGTGGGGCTGCCGGCCGCGGCGGCCGACCGTTACCCGCGCCAGTTCTCCGGAGGTCAGCGGCAGCGGATCGCGATCGCCCGGGCTCTGGTGATGTCGCCGAAACTCATCGTGTGCGACGAGCCGGTCAGCGCGCTCGACCTGTCGGTCCAGGCACAGGTCCTGAACCTCTTCACCGATCTCCAGCGGGAGACGGGCGTCAGCTACCTGTTCATCTCCCACGACCTCGCCGTGGTACGCCACCTCGCCCAGCGGATCGTCGTCCTGTACCGCGGTGACGTCGTGGAGAGGGGTACGACCGAGGAGGTCTACGCCGGCGCGGAGCATCCCTACACCCGACGGTTGCTGGCGGCGGCCGGGGTCGACGGAACCCCGGCGTCTTCGGCCCGTTGACGCGGGCGGTCCCCAACTCCAGTACACGGAGGCACACATGCAGCAGTTCGCCGACCGTTTCGGCGTCACCAAGCCCCCGGAGCGGTCCGGTTTCAGCGCGGAACGGCTGGGGCGGATCACCGAGTTCTTCGACCGGCAGACGGAACTCGGGGTCATCCCGGGCTGGTCGGCGCTCGTGGCCCGCAACGGGGAACCCGTCTACGCGGCGGGCGGCGGACTCCGGGACCTCGAACTCGGACTACCGGTCGAGCCCACCACCCTGTGGCGTCTCTACTCCATGACGAAACCGGTGACGTCCGTCGCCGTCATGATGCTGGTGGAGCGCGGACTGCTCGGACTCGACGACCCGGTCGGCGCGTACATCCCCGAGTTCGCGGACATGACGGTGTACGACGGCGGGGCACCGGGGAGCGTACGGGTGCGCCCGGCCGCTCACCCGGTGACCGTGGGCCACCTGCTCACGCACACCTCCGGGCTGACCCTCGGGCTGGCCCACATGAACCCGGTGGACGCGCTGTACCGCCAGGCCGGCCAGGACGTGCTCCCGCTGCCGGGCACGACACTCCAGCAGATGTGCGCCGACGTCGGCGGGCTGCCGCTGCTGTTCGAACCGGGCACCGCGTGGAACTACTCCCTCGGTGTCGACGTACTGGGCCGGATCATCGAGGTCTGCAGCGGCGAGACCCTCGACAGGTTCATGGAAACCAACGTGCTCGGCCCGCTCGGAATGACCGACACCACGTTCTCGCTCGCACCCGAGCGGGTGACGGACCTGGCCGAGGTCTACAGTCCGGAACCCGAATCGGGCCGACTCGCCGTGAACCAGGAACTGCGTCCCACCTTCCGCGAGCCCGCGCAGTTCCCGTCCGGCAGCGGCGTTCCCGGACTGGTGTCGACCCTGGAGGACTACCACCGGTTCGCGACCATGCTCGTGCGCGGCGGCGAACTGGACGGCGAACGGCTGCTCGGCCCCCGGACGCTCTCCCTCATGACGGCCAACCACCTGCCCGGCGGCGCCGATCTGAACTCCTTCGCGCGCTACCCCGACGACGAGCACCGCGGCTGCGGCTTCGGGCTGGGGTTCTACGTCGTCACGGATCCCGTGACCGCGGGTTCGTTCGGCAACAAGGGAGAGTTCGGCTGGTCCGGTGCGGCGAACACCCACTTCTTCGTGGACCCTCTCGACAGCGTCACAGCCGTGTTCTGCACTCAGGTCGTCACCTGGGGCAAGCACCGACCTCCCCTACGCCGCCAGTTGCGGACCCTCGTGTACCAGGCCATGACCACCTGAACCGCGATCGGGACACCATGGCCCGCGGAACACGTCCCGTACGACGGCGGCGCCGCCACCCGTGATCATGTCCTCCCACCCGCCGACCTCGAAGAGGCACGCAGAAGTCAGCTCATCCTTGAATGGAACGAGACAACAAAGAACCCCCGGGTCCACGACCTGGGGGTTTCGCGTGGAGCGGGTGACGAGAATCGAACTCGCGCTCTCAGCTTGGGAAGCTGCGATCATCTGGCGCGGGGATGGCTACTGAACTGGACGTTCGTCCGGCACCGGGTCTCATCGCCCTTGGTCGCCTTCACCGTGGTTCCCCGCTGTTCCCCGACCCATCTGGTGCGCTTGTGGTGCGTCGGTCGAGTCCTGGCCTGGTGCCGTCGGCTCGTCGGCTCCCTGGTACAGGTTGGCGCGGAGACGCTCCTTGGCCTCTTCAAGACGTGGGCTGTAGGCGGGCATGAAGATCTCGCTCAGCGTCTTATCCAGCGTTCCGGAGATCGCGTACATCTGGCGACCAGACGGCTCGGTCGTGCACGATCCCCTCAAGGGGCCTTTCCCAACATGGCTGGGGGCGCCGGGTTGGCGTGGCAGAACGACGAAGCTCCTGGTAGAAGGGTTGTCGACCAAGATCAACCTTCGCTGCCGGAAGCCACCGCCCACCGCTACGTCACCGAGGCCGTGGACGTCCTGGCCGTCCTCGCCCCCACCCTCCAGCAGGCCATGGCGGTTGCCGCACGCAAGACGTTCGTGATCCTGGACGGAACCCTGCTGACCGTCGACCGCATCGCGGCCGACCGCCCCTTCTACTCCGGCAAGCACCGCAAGCACGGTATGAACGTCCAAGTCCTCACCGACCCGTTCGGGAAGCTCATCTGGGCTTCGCCAGCCGTAGCGGGCGCGGTCCACGACATCAGGGCAGCCCGCTCCCACGGCCTGCTCGACGCCCTCAGCGCCGGCGGCATCCGGTGCTGGGCCGATAAGGCGTACCAGGGCTCCGGCCCCGCCGTCCGCGTCCCCTTCCGCGGCCTCTGGAACAAGCTCTCCGCCGGCAAGAAGGCCGTCAACCGCGCCCACGCGAAGATCCGCGCACTCGGCGAACAGGCCATGGCCACCCTCAAATCCTGGCGCCTGCTGCGGAAGCTCCGCTGCAGCACCACCCGCGTCACCGACCTCGTCGAGGCTGTCCTCGCCCTGGAGCTGACCGCCTCAACCTGAGGAGGGAGCCTCACTGCCTCCTATAGTCCTGGCGTGTTCGCTGTCCTGTGCCAGCTGCCGTTGACTGCTTGCCATCGAAGATTGGGCGGTGGGGACCACCCATCCTCCGGCGAGCCGAGGATGCAATCAGTCATGACGGCGCGCTCTACCTGACTGGACCTTCGTCTTCTCCTGGCTGTTCGTCAGGCATGTCCAGGATGGCCTCTCGGGTGTAGTGAGGGCTCCCTGGGGGTGGGGCCGCCCCAGGGGCCATGAGTTCGGCGAGGAGCCTGCTCAGGTCATCCGTGGACAGCGCCAGTCCCAGGGTCTGCACGATGCGCAGAGCGCAGTCCCGGATGGACTGAGCGCTCTTCTCGGGCGCCGCCGTGCTCCTGATCTCGTCACACACTCGGCTGAACTGCTCAGCGCTGATCGTTGGCCGACTTACCGGTTGCGCCATGGTGCGTTCCTCCTGGAAGAGCGGGCCGTTCCACCCGCTCTTCCAGAAAGCGCTGAGCGCACCCCAACGGCAACTGGAGAGAGCCAGCGCGCAGACGCTCGACCAAAGCCGCATGAGGAATCGTTGGCACGCGCTCAAGGTGTGCTGTCACAGGGCATCCGCCACCTGACACGGTCTCTTTGCCGGCCTGAAAAATCGAACACATGCTTGAATTTGGCCATACGACCGTTTCCCGACCACCTTGCCCAGGCGCAGCAGGAGCGGAGTGCCATCTACCGGCAGCTTGCCGAGCGCCCCGGCTATACCGAGTTGCGCCGGCGTCTGTACTGGCTGTCGGCTCAGCTGTTCTTTCATCCCTACTGGCAGCAGCAGCGACCGAGCCCTGCAGCGTGGCGGGAACTGCGTGATCTGGGACGCTCGGACGGGGACGTGAGTGAGCGGCTTCATCGATGACACGCTGGAATGCGGGGCCGCATGTCCCGGATGATCCTGAACGCATGTCCGGACCGATTCACGTGATCGTGCATCCGCCGTCGTCCACGGGTGGCCGGCGCGTACGCGTGGACGGCGAGATCCTCGGCCTGGCCCACAGCGTGGTCGACGTTGCGGAGGTCCTGCGCCGGGCCGGACTGGAGATCGACCCGGTGGAGGTAGCAGGGGCCCCGTGGAGCGACTGGCGCGGAGTAGGGCCGGAGCGCTGGGGCCCGGAGACGTGATGCCCTGGGCGTGTCGCGCCGGGGCTATCGCCTTGTGATCCGTAGCTTCACCCAGATCGGTCGGTGACGGTCACTCCGGTCGATTCGAGGCCCCGGAGGGACGGCAGCGGACAGGCGCGGTCGCTGGGGTTGCGGTACTGCGCTGCCGTACAGCTCGCTTCGCTGCCGTTTTCCGAGCGTGAGCTTCGCGTCGTAGTCGGCGCTCGTAGTCGGCGATCTGACGGGCCACGGGGAGGCTGGTAGCAGTTCGGATCAGCCGCTCGTTTTCACGATCCACCAAGAAAGGACCGTTGCCTCCCAACCGAGGGCGCTGTCCGATCTGTCCATCACAGGCCGCTCCCCAGTAGAAGATCCACCCGAAGGGCAGGGCTGCTACGCGCAAGATCTGAAGGTCGTACTCGATGCAGCCCCGTATGCCTTCGATCTCGGCAAGCACCAGTCGGCGCGCGTCCTCCTCAGTCAGCATCACTCGATGATGACATGGTGCCCTCCACACGCGGGGACGTCTCACGCGCATCGAGTACCACCGCTTTAGGAGTGGGATTGGAACCTTGCCGGGGGGTGCTCGACGCTGCTGAGCGGTGCTGTTTTCACTGGTCAGCAGCGTGCAGATGCGTGCTCGATCCCCCGCATGACGCTTCGTGCCGGACAGTCCGCTCACGCATCGCGCACGCACGAAGCCCGCGTTCCGGAGGGTAAAGGTTCAGATGGTGGCCAGGCTGGCCTACTCAGGGACGGTTTGCTGCCAGCCCCCGAGCGAGTGGCGGAAGCGATGACGCGACACTTCTTAACGTGGCGGGGAAGTGAGGTCGAGTGCTCGTTGAGCGTTCTCGATCAGTCTGTCGTAGGTGGTCACGCTCACCCGGGAATGATCGGAGTTGTAGGTGCGGATCGCCTCGTCAACTTTCTTGGTAGTCATATCTCCGCCTACGAATCTGCTGTGCCCGATCACGACGGTCATGGAGGCACGCCGACAGTCGATTCCAAGGTCCGTGAGAATTTGGGAGCGATGCTCGTCCAGCTCGCGCAGATAGTTGATGGCTTGGCAGACTGCTTCATGGACCTTCGGGCCAGGGATGAGATGGTTGCGATGGCCAGTTACAAGATCCTCGATGTTGGCTCGCTTCAACTCGACGCCGTGCAGAGTCCCGTCGGGGCGGAGCAGCGCTAGGTCGAGTTGATCCCGCAATGTTAGATTGCGGCGGACCGTGCCAGGATCGAATTCGCTACCGAAAATCCAAGTCATGCGCTGGATCAGTTTTTGCAAATCGTTCTCGTTGCTGCCTGGATCCTCCACCGCTGCCCGCAATTCATTCAGATCTGCTTGCCGTCGGGATCGCTGGACAATAGCCGTGAGCACTTGCGCCTCATGGAGTTCTCCCAGCGATGCCGCGACGTCCGGTTCGCGCTCCAGGAGGGTTAGCAAACGACGGACTGCTACGTCTGCTTGACGATCGCTAGATGCGTGCAGGCTGAGGCTGATACGGGGAGCCGATCGAAACGCAATCCCGTCGATCGCTCCTATTGGTACTCCGCTCAACTGTTGTATTCGAAAGAGTGGCGCCTTGACGACCCGCACCTTTCGCTTGTCCCACCGGTATGTCCGCTCACCTACTGAGACCCACTCATGAACGGGTCGTTTCGAATCGATGGCGAACTCGCCGATATAGAGACTCTCGGTTTTCTCTGAAATAAAGACACGAAGCGGCACGCCGCGGCGGCGGTGGGCCAGCACGGCCAGGTTTTCCGTCGACGGGCTACGCAAATCTTGCCCATGTCCGAGAGCCTTGCTTGAGGTGCCATCCCACTGAGGGGATCGTCCATCTGCCTGACTGTTTCTGAGGAAGAGGAACGCATTCGGTGTTTTCCCGCTGGAGGAAGCTGTAACCAGGGGGTTGCCGCCGTACACTTCATGCAACTCGGCCCGCTTTACCACAGAACCCGGTGGAATATTCCAAGCGGCTGGCCAGGAATCGGGCTGTTGTACTTGACGGGAGAGTCGGTTTAATTCTTCCCATTCATGGTCCGTGAGAGTGAGGGTCTTAAGGTCGGATCTTGCGTTTGTGGCGCGCGCAAGTTTTGCCACATTCTGGAATCCTGCACCTTGAAGCGCCTCCCTGGTAAGGGGGGTGGAGAAAATGAGGTGTTCGAATTCCAGCGTTACTCTCACAGGGTCCGGTTCTAAGGTTTTTTCACTGTCGCGCCCGCGCATTCGAAGTAAGGTGAGTTCACTGCCAGACAGGTCGGTGGTTTTTGTGATCTCGCCGATCGCGACTACACCGCCGCCTCGGCCCCCGCGCCAAAGTAAGACTCCGTCCCCAGCGGCAGCGTCAACATTGGCAGTGGCTGACAGAGTCATGTCCAATTCCTCGGAATCCCGAGCCACGTCGTACGCTGCTGACTTATGTTCGGTGTTCAATAGCCAGTACTTCATGCGTGCTCCTTCTAATTCGTCATGTATGGCGAGCGCCGGACGGAATTGTCGATGGGAGATGGTTCACCCAGTCCAGATGCGAGTCTCTCAGGCTTGGATGGTGAAGGCTGGTTCGTAGCCTTCGTCGATTTTGATGTCCTCGTAGATCACGGTCTCGCACAGGCGGTTCCACCGGTTGCCGAGTAGGACGGCGAGTCCCATCGGGCAGGCGAGGAAGAGATGGATGCGCCGAACAGGACGCGCTACGCGGCGGATGTGGTCACGGATCCCAACGGCCAGGGCGTTGGCGGCCGAGCTGTCGGCAACTGAGCCGTCCTTCGCCACACCTCCAGGCGGGGCGTATACCACCAGCTTGGAGACGGGCAGGTTCTGTCCGCGCAGGTACTCCAGGACGTCATCAGTCAGATCGGTCGCGACTGCGATGCCGACGGCGAGTTCGTCGCCTTTGAGGACGTCGTGGTCGACGTAGGGTTCCCCTGCCATGTTCCGCTCACCTTCCGCTCAATTGGGTCAACTCGGCCGTAGCGCCAGGCATATCACCTGCCACTGACAATCCCGTCTGAAGTTGACAGCAGGGCGGCGCGCCGCCCTGCGGATCCGGGCGGACCCACCCCCCTGCCGGTGATGTCGGCGAGATCACTTCTCAGAGCCCAGTCGCGGAGGAGGGCCAGGTGCTCAGTCCGTTCATGCCACTTGCTGCTGCCTTGCTATGGCGCGAGGCCGACATCGCGGTGCAGTACGAAGGCGGTTCAGGGAAGCGCCGCACCGCTCACACTCGGCATGTCCGCGACTGATGGGCCCATACGTTCATTGCCCAGGCCAAAGAAAACGGGGATGGCCTGTATCCGAGGCGAATCTGGCGATCGCCGAGGCTGCAGCCCGTACTGCGTGCCCGCGCTACCTTTCTCGCCCCAAAGCGGATCTTGAGCCCGGAGCGCGGATGAGCTCGGAGTTCGTGCCGGAGTGCTGATCCTTTGGAGGATCGGGAGATGAACTGCCCCCGTACGTTCAGCAGGGCAGTCTGCGTTGGACACCATGCGCAGGTTAACGAGGCGGCAATTTCAGTATGGCGCCGGCGGCCCAGTGGAACTTGGTGAGAGCGAGGCGGGTGAGTCGCACATCCGGATGATTTGGGCCCAATTCTCGGAGCCCTCTTTCCAGGAGATCCGAGAGGATCGCTATAGCCCCCGCGAGGTCCCCGGACTTGCCCTTCCAGTAACCAAGATTATGAAGGAGGGCTCGGATGTTCGGATGGTGGGACTCAAGTTCTGATTCCTCCTCCAGGAGAGCGGTATAGTCAGCGATTGCTCCCGAGATATCGCCCGAGCATCCCTTCCACCAGGCAAGGCTTGTACGCAGGGAACGGACGGTTCCGTGGTTCAAGCCTAGATGCTGGCCGAGCCCCTCAACAAGTTCGGCGTATTGATCGACTGCTCCCGCTGCGTCTCCAGCTCTCCCCTGCTGTTCGATGAGGCTGGTGAGCCCGCTCAGAATTGCCTCGAATTCCTCCTCCGTCATGCGTTCGGGATCGATTTCCTGGTGGCGCATGGAGAGCACTTCTTTGATGCCGTCCGTGGCCAGCGTCGTGTCACCGGTCAGTCCTTGCCAGTAGGAAAGGTTATGGCGAACGTCCATGGAAAAGGGATCGGTTGCCCCATGGTCCTTCACGGCATCCTCAAGAACTTCCGCGAGTTCTGCTATGGCAGTGGATACCTCTCCGGCTTCTCCTCTGACGTTGGCTAGGACCCGGCGAGTTGCCAACGTGAGGTGGTCTGACGACCCGACTACGCGTCGTGTGTCGCCCAACAGATCTTCGAGCGCGGCTGAAGCACCACCCAGGTCTCCCGCGCGCCACTGCCAGTAGGCGAGGTTGTATCGCATTGCGAGCGTGTGCTGGCTGTCCGCACCTAGTCGGCGGTTGGTTGCGTCCACCAGTTGGCGAAAATGATCCAGAGTGGCATCGAATTGGTAATCGGCCCCAAGACTGGCGCCGAACAGCGCGAGCAACGGGTGCGGCTCAGGGCTCCACAGGTCGCTCTGTGCGTTCTGAATCACCGATTGAGCATTGGCAAGAAAGTGCCTCCTATTAACCCTGTCGCCTCGGAACTCGCTGACAGTAGCCAAAAGCGAGTCAGCGGCTGAACGCGTTGCATCAGCGTGATCGATGGGTGAGAGTGACTCGCGTGTGACGCGTTGGATGAGTTGATGGACTCGAACGCGTGGGTGGATCGCGTCCGGTGAATGCTCGATCAAGCTGAGACGGTGCAGGGCTCGCAGGGCCGCACGTGCTTCGTCGCTAGAGACGCTGTGCTCCGCCTGATCGCCATCAGAGCAGGCTCTGTGAGCGGTGAGGTAGGCGAGGGAGGGCTGGCTGGTAAGAACGTGTTCAGGAATACCGTTCGGGTCCATGGCCGAGGCAAGCTGGAGCACCGGCCGGGCCAGACCAGCGGGGCGCAAGGTATCGGCGCGGTCGAGGGACAGGCTCCAGGCAGCAGCCACGGTGTGAGTTTGGTCGTCGGGCAGGACGTCGGGGGCAGCGTCGGCCAGGGAACGAGTGCGGTCGGCCAACAGGTCCCGGTATTCCTGGCAGCTGATGCCAGCGTCTATGAGGTAGGCGGCAGCCTGGGACAGCGCAAGCGGCAGCTGGCCCAAGTCGCGGGCGAGGGCGGTGAGCTGCTCTTCGGGCTCGATGCGGCCGTGGTCGGCCAGAGCACTCGTGAGGTAGGCCAGGGCTTGGGTTTCAGTGAACAGACCGATCTCGATCACGCGTCTACCGGCCCCGGTCAGGGCGGCGTCCTTGCGGCGAGTGGTAGCCAGGGTGCGGCCGTGCGGGCTGGCTGGCGGCCACCACCCCCTCAAGTCGACGGGGTCGGCGACGTCATCCAGAACCACGAGCCAGCGGCACGGGCTCGGCTGCGGCTTGGGCTCCAGCCAGGCCAGGAACGTCCTCGCAGCCTCCGGATCACCGGAGTCGGCGCCCAAGATCTCTACCGCAGCTTGGGCATAGCCAGCTACGACGGCGCTACGGCTGCTCGCAGTGATCCACACCAGCAGATCCAGCGTGCCAGCCTGCCATGCAGTGCGCGCGTAGTGGGCGGCCAGCTGAGTCTTACCAACTCCGCCCATCCCTGCCAGCACCCCGCCCGCCGGCACTTGGTCTGCAGATTCGACGACCGCGGTCCCCCCGCTGGTCAGCAGCTGGGCCAGTCGGCCGGTCTCGACCCGGTCCTGGAACCACTCCGCTTGCGATGGGATCACTCCGACCTGATACGGCCATGTGGCTGGAGCGCGCGGCGCGGCGTGAAGGTGTTGGTTGACCTGGTCGATGCGCCCGGCCGCGACGCTGTGGTCTGCTGCGGTGACGACCACACTGGCGGCTGTCGTGTCGGGGAGCGGGCTCGCGTTGCTGGTGCCGGGGACGGTCAGCCCTTCTCCGAACCCGGCTGGCGAGGGTCTGCCACAGACCCGATCGATACGTCTCCCATGGTCAGCGCCGCCGCCGAGCCACTCTCCGCGTGGATGTCGACGTTCCCGCCGACTGCGGTTCCACCAGCGGTTACCACCACCCCGTCGGCTCCGGGAGCTGTGGCCGTGGCGGTCTGCAGCTCCTTCACGAGCTTCTCCAACTCTTGAGTGAAGCCAGGGTCGCGTTCTGCGGCTTCCTCCAGGGAATCGGTAAGTCGCCGCCGGGTCCGCTCCGTAGGCTCCGGCAGCCCCTGCTCGGCTTCCTCGATTGCTCGCGTCAGTGCAGGGTCGTTGCCGAGTCTGCCGCTGACCAGGTCGTGGAGGCGGTTCATCCCCGCGTCCAGCGAGCGGTCAACCTCCGCGTCCGCACGCTCACCGACCCGCTTGGCCTTCCGGAGCAGCCACGCGAACACGTACCCGACCGCGATCTCGACTCCCGTCATCACCCACCCCAACTCAGTGCTGACCTCGCATCAGACAGTACTGGCCACCATAGCCCCGGCCGCCGATCCTCCGGATTCGCTGGACGCAGGACTGAGCTGCCGAGTGATTCCAGCCAGGCCCCGAAAAGACGAGCCGGTGCTGGACCGACCACTGGCAGCGAGAGGGAAGATCATGAGGGTGGTAGCAGCCTGTCGGCTCACGAGTATCCGCTCACGTTGGGCCTGCAAAGCCTTGAGACGCATGTCCCGGCATTACCCCTGTCATCGCCTGCAACGAAGTGACGCAGAACCGGGCTCCGACGGTGCGGTGGTCATCCGCACCCCAGGCGCGCGTCATGGAGGCCAGTACTTCCTTGTACTCGGCGACAGCCTCCGCTAGATTCCCAGTCTTGACCCGCCAGCGGGCGAGGAGCATACGACTGGCGATGGTGTCCGGATGGTCCGCGCCCCGCGCCGAAAGGAAATCAGGCAGCAACCTCTCCAGCTCGGCCACAGCTTCTGACTGCTCCCCTGACATTCCCTGCCAATCAGCAATGACCATGCGAGTGGACAGCGTTTCCGGGTGACTCTCACCCAACTCTCGCTTAATGTCGGGCAGTAGTTCTTTTGCAGCGGCTACGGCGCCGGACGGATCTCCCGCCTTGCCTAGCCAATCGGCGAGAATTAGGCGAGTGGAGAGCGTCAGTGTGTGACTATCGCCGAACTCGCTCTTAATCTTTGGCAGTAGTTCCTCGAATGCGGCCACAGCCTCCGACGCATCCCCTGACGCGCCGCGCGAGTGGGCTAGGCTGAGTCGGGCGGAGAGGGTCTCCTTGTGATTTTCACCGAACTCATCCCTCATCTCGGGCAGCAGCTCCTTGATGGCAGCTAGAGCCCCCGACGCATCCCCTGAAATTCCGCGGTAATCGGCCAGGAGTCGACGGGCCACGAGAGCGTCAGGGTGGCCTGCCCTGAGATAGCGTGAGGCGGCTTCCGCCAGGTCTTTGAAATAAAGCACGGCGGCGTCGGCCAGACCGCTTTCCCCGAGGCTTTGTCCAGCGCGGTATTGGACGACGTGAATGTTCGGTTGATAAAGGGAATTTGTGGTGTGAGCAGTGAGTGCGGTGGCGTTGGCGCGCAATGTTGCGGCCAAGGCGGCGTCACGTTCGGCCTCAGGCCATGTGGACATCAGGGCGTCGGCGGCGGCGCGAGTGAGCTGGTGGTACTCGTCGAGGGCGAAGACATCATCACGGGTGGCGCGCTGAGTGAGCCGGTGGACGCGGACCGCCTGGTGAGGGCTGTCGGGTGTGTGGTCGATTAGGCTCAGGCGATGCAGGGCCCGCAATGCATCCCAGGCGTCCTGTTCCGTCACCTCGGCATCGCGGTCCAGTGCGGATGGGGTCGCAGAGCGGTGATTAGCGAGGTAGTCGCGTGCGGGCTGGCTGGTCAGGATGTCCTGGGGAATGCCGTTGGGCTCTAGCATGGCGGCGAGTTGGAGTGCCGGGCGTGCAAGGCCGAAGGGGCGGAGAACATTAGCCCGCTCGATAGAAAGCGACCATGCGGCAGCGACGGTGGTGCTCTGATCGTCGGGCAGGGCGCCCGGCTCAGGCAGCATGCTGGCGAGTTTGATGGAGCGGTCCGCGAGCCGACGGCGATAGCTGCGGCACTGTTCATGGGTACACCCAGGGCAGCCGACGGGGACGCCGGCGTCGACGACGTATGCAGCGGCCTGGGACAGGGCTAACGGCAGATAGCCAAGGTCCCCGGCCAGTGCGCTGATCTCGCCCGAGTCGTCGTGCCGTCCGTGCTCGGCCAGGAACCCGGTCAGGTAGGCGGCGGCCTGCTCTGGAGCGAACACGCTGAGAGCGATCCCGCGTCCGGGCACGGCAACGTCGCGGCGACGCGTGGTGATGATCGTGCGGCCGTGCGGATTTTTCGGTGGCCATAGGCCGGGCATGTCGGCGGGATCGGCGACATCGTCCAGCACGACCAGCCACCGGCAGGATTGTTCGGCTCCCGGCGGCCTAGCTTCCAGCCACGTCAGGAACGCCTGTGCGGACCGCTCGGAGCCCCCGGGGTCGAGGCCCAGGAGCTCTTCGGCCGCCTGGGCGTAGGCAGAAACGACGGCGGGTCGGCTGCTGGCACTGACCCACACCAGCACGTCCAGTTCGCCAGCCCGCATGCTGCTGCGGGCATAGTGGGCGGCAAGCTGGGTCTTTCCGACGCCGCCAGCGCCGCGTAGGACATGGCACAGCACCGCCATGCCGCCGTTGGCCACAGCGGCCCGCAACTGTTCAGTCTCGTCCCGGTCTTGGAAAGCCTCCGCTTCGCGGGGTATGGCACCGACCTGGTAGGGCCAGGAGGCCCGGGCGCGGGGCGCGGCCTGGTAGATGACCCCGACCGCTGCGCTGTTGTGGGCGGCATAGACAGTAATGCTCTCCGGCCTAGCGGTGCCCGCGGGCGGCGGTGGGCTTGGAGCTGCCGGTCCGTTCAGCCCTGGGACGGATCCGGCGCCGGAGGGCGGCCGATCTGCGCGCCTCCATGGATGACTCCGGCAGCGATCGAGCCTCCCTCGGCGCGGATGTCCACGTTGCCACCAACAGCCAGCCCGCCCTGGCCAGCCGATACCCCGCCGTGGGGGGTGTGCTGGGCCAGCAGAGCACGCAGTTCGTCGGCGGCCTGGTCGCGCTCCGTCGCATCCAGACTCTCCAGCGTGGCCTCGATCCGGGCCTGCCAGGCCGCCTCTTGGCGGATGCGTACCCGATCCACAGTGCCCGCATCAGAGGCTTCGAGCGCGGATGCGGTCTGGTCCAAGCGCTCCAGCTCTGCCTGCTCGCGTTGCTCGGCGCCCCGCCCGAACCACCGGGCAATCGCCTGCCGCAACCCTGTCCATGCCTCCGTTCCTGCGGCCTCGACCACGGCGATGCCGCCCGCTGCAGCCGCAGCTACCAATGCCTCTTCCAGCACCTTGCGCTCCCTTGCTTTTGCCGATCCGCGATAGGCGGCTGAAGAGTGCATTGGCCAACTATCGGTTACTCTGAACCTCCGACTGGATCACGCTGGGCAACATCTTATATGTCGAGGATCCGCCCGAAGCTCAATCCTCGGGCCAGTAATCGACGTCTCGAATCACTAAGCCAGCGATCGCACAGCACCCCTCGACATCGAAGGCGCCTTTCCGGGCCGCCGCGTTCACGTCGGGCCGTTCGGAGACGGTCGGGCTGTTCGTCGGGCCGGTCAGTGGCTCGCGCAGATCATTACAGTGAGCACTGGCGAGGCCGGTGGCGGCTGAGACCCTTTGGACGCTCAGAGGGTTGTACGGCAGACGTCCCGCACGTCGCGTGCCGTCGTCGGATCCAGGGAGAGCTTCGTGGAGTGCCGGCGCAGCGGGTGGGGTGCCTTCACGACACCAGGATCGCATCGCGTGGTACGGAGTCCTGCTCCCGTGTGTGACGGTTGTGGAGCACAGCGAGTTGCGAGATGTGCGATGAGGTCGGTGACCAGGTGCCGTTCAGGGTAGTGACGGGCTGCGTGCGGTTCGTCCCTCCCTCGCAGACGCCCGAAACGATGCCGGTCTCCCGCGACGGTCGTCGCGTAGGACCCCCGGGCGCGCGGGCCGCCTCCCACCAGTGGAGACGGCCCGGCTCTCTGCGATGGCGTGACTACTTCATCCGTCGTGCCTCACCAAGGTGCAGGGGCGGGTGGCGGGGCCACCGGGGGACGGTCGTCGCAGGTGATGGTGTTCGGCAGTTCCCAGGACGCCAGCCAGGGGCCGGTCGTGCCACCGCCGTCGTTGCCGCCGAGGTCGTTCACCGCGAACTCGGAGCCGGAGGGGGGAAAGTTGAAGGATCCGCAGTTGTTGATGCCGACCGCGCCGACGTTACGGGCGTCCACGTTCTCGAAGGACGCCGATCCGGCGGAGCGGGCGCTGAGCACAGAGGTGCCGGTGCCGTCCACGCGGATGTCCTTGAAACGGACGCCTCGGATCGCGTACTTGTCCTTCACCGGGAAGTCGGAGACCAGCATGATCGCGTTGTAGGTGTTGTCGAGGAAATGGTCGCCGGTGACCCGGATGTCGGCGTCGATGTCACGCTCCAGGGCGTAGAACCAGATGGCTCCCAGGCCGATCTTCCAGTTGAGCTCGAACGGCCCTGAACGCACTGTGGTGTTGTCCGAGATCTCCAGATGTCCGGTGAACGGCTGCGCGCCGAACCGGGAGCCGACCTGGATGGCGCTGCCCTCTCTGATCGGGTCGGCTATGAGGTTGCCGGTGACCGTGTTGTCGGTGCCGCCGTACAGGGCGATGCCGTTGGCGAGGACCGGGGTCTGCACGGTGTTGTGGGCGAAGACGTTGCGCGCGTCGCCCGTCTTCTCCGACCACATGGCCAGACCGTCGTCGCCGGTGTTGCGGACAAAGGTGTTGGAGACACTCGAATCAGCAACACCGGTGTGGAAGTTGAGACCGTCGGCGATCTGGTCGGCGATCTGGGTGCGGGTGACTCGCAGACGGGTCATCGGGCCGTCGAACCACATGCCGACCTTGGTGTGGTGGAGGTAGAGGCCGTCGATCGTCGAGTCGCTGAACGCCCCGCCGAGGGCGTTGACCTGGTCGGTGTCGATGCGTTCGCGTACGTCGCCCTCGACGGCGAAGCCGGACAGGTGGACGTCGTGGCTGCCGCCGTCCGCGGCGTCCTTGCCGTAGAAGCCCACGCCGGTGTGGACCGAGCCGTCGGGGGCGGGGGTGTCGAGGGTGACCTGGTGGCCCTTGACGATCGTGTACCAGCTGCCGGCCCCGACGATCGTCACGTCGTCCACGGTGATGTGGCGGTTCACCTGGTAAGTGCCCGGCGGCAGGTACACCTTGAGGTGCCGCTTCTTGGCGTAGGCGATGGCCCGGTCGAAGGCGTCGCCCGCGTCACGCCGGCCGGTGGGGTCGGCCCCGAAGGCGATGACGTTCGCGGCATGCGTCTCGACGTGGGGCGCGCCGACGAGTTGGGTGTCGAGCAGGTCGATGACGGTCCAGGCGGCCGTGGTGCTCTTGGGCGCGGTGAGACGGACGGTGTCGCCGGCCGCGTACCGCTTGCCGAGCAGCAGTCTCTGCTCGTCGTAGAAGTGACTCGGCCTGAACGGCTTGTCGATGGTGGGCGCCGGGGTGGTGGCAGCGGGAACGCAACCGCATTCGGTGATCCACCAGTCGGGGTGCAGCAGGTCGCCCTGGGGGTCGTTGCTGAACGGGTACTGGTTGTAGAGCCAGGAGTACTGCGAGGTGAGGGTCATCGTGGTGCGGTGCCGGCCGTCCACGGAGACATCGAGGGGTGCGGTGATGCCGCCGCCTGCGGGAGCGTCGGGGATGCTGTATCGCACAGTGAGAGCGTTGGCCGCGCGCGGCAGGGTGAACTCGACGTACTGGCCCGGCTGCAGGCGCACCGCCGTGCGGCCGGAGGCCTCCGAGGGCAGTGTGTAGGCGGTGCGGTCCGGGCCGATGACGGTGCCGTCCGTCGCCGCGTTCTCCGCCTCCTGTTCGTCGAAGTCCACCGCGGCGCCCCGCCCCGCGACAAGGGCGGGGTCGAGCCCGGCCCGGGTCACCGCCGGGAAGCCCTCACGGCCACCGTGCCACGACGCCGCCGGGGACGGAGCGCCGAGGCCGAGCACGAGTCCGGCGGTGACCGCGGTCAGCGCCACCAGGGTCCGAGCCGGTCTTCGGGCACGGCCTCTCAGCCGCTCCGCAGCCACGTGGTTGGTGTACCGCGCCATCGGATTCTCGTTTCTCTAGGAGCGGAGGTCACCGAGGGCAGCTCGGTGCGCGGCAGCACGACGGGAACGGGCCGTGCCGCTGCGTACCGGGACATTAGGGCGCGACAGGACAGCCGGACAAGACAGCGGGCGCTTCTTTCCATCTATCAGTAGAGATTCTGCGGATGACTGTCGATTATTTGCGAGTCATCCCGTTCCATGGAATGCCGCGCTCACGCTTCGGGACCGCGGTGGAGGGCGACGCGAGTGGTCGATGCGGCGGTGGCCGGACCGCTTGCGGCGCTGCCGGCCATCCACGTACAGAGGTCGCCGGTCAGCGCTCCTCTGCCCGCCGGGGACAGAAGCAGCAGGCGGTCTCGAACCGTTGCTCATCGGCCTGTGACCTGCGATGATCCAACCTCGATTCGTGATCACGGGGGGAGTCCGAGCGTGGGACCTTTGAGACCTGGCAGTCACAACACCCTGTCCCGTCGGAGCGTGAAACGAACACGTGTCACGCTCCTGGCGGCGCTGGGCATCACCGCCATCTTCGTTACGGGGTGCGGAAGTTCCGGCGATGAAGGACTGCCGGTGCGGTTGGTCAACGAGTCGGCCTGGGGTGCTCACGTGCTCGGCTGTCCGTCATGCGGCGAGCGCGGTGTCACGGTCGAGGGCGACCCTGACAGAACGCCGGGCGGGGGCGGCGGTACCTACTTCGGGTGGACCGAAGAACGCGCATGGCCTGTGACGTACAAGGTGGTCGTCCGGGGAGTCGAGTCGGTCTGCCCCGTCATCGACCCCGAGCCCGGCAAAGCAGACGGCGAACTCGGCACCCGAGACATCATCTACGTAGTGGACAAAACCGGGACGTGTGTCGCAGGACCGGCGAGCATGGACGACGTCTGACGTCGGGATGTGCGGGGTCGCCCGTTTCCAAATACGAAACGAGGTCGTCCGCAGGCGGCCGTCGACTCGCAGACCCGTCTGCCCGGGGCCGCGGCGGAGGTCGACCTCGGAGAGTTTCACACCATGCGCGCCGGAAGCCGAAGTTACACAGCCACCAGCGCAGGCTCCCGTGCGATTTCACCCTACGGTGACCGCTTCGGGTCACATGATCCTACTGGGAAGCCGCTCCTCGCGAGTCAGGGGGCTGCCGCGCAGGGTGGACGGTGAGGCAGCGGTGCCCCTGGTCGGACCCGCGCTCGGGGTGGGCAAACTGGTCAGCGATCACCTCAACAGGCAGCGGATGACCATGCTCACCAAGGCCCACCGACGGGCCGCCTGTCGGGGCGCCTGGCTGGCCGGGGCCGGCCTGGCCCTCCAAGGCGTCGAGATCGCCCTGAAGTTCTACGAGTTGGCCACCTCCGAGAAGCGGCTGGACCAGGCCGTCCGCGCGCAGCAGTGGCTGGACGCCCTGCGGTCCGCCCAGGAGACCCCGCTCGCCCGGCTGGATCACGGCTTCCGGGTCATCCGAGGCTCAGTACGAGGCGGTGCTCGCCTCCTACCCCTTCCACGCCCCTCCCGGCACCCTCGCCGAGGAGCTGCTGCTCACCCCTGGCGGCCGGACCCACCCACCGCTGCTGATCCCCGCCGACCCACTGGACCTCCCCGCCCACAGCCCCTGGACGGGAGTGCGCCACCGGACCGTGGGCGAGCTGCGGAAGTACCCGGGTGCGCCGGACGTGCGGGCCGCCGACCGGCCCTTCGAGCGGCCTCACGCCGAACTCCTCCGCCGCGACCTGGACGCCGTCCCTGCGGTCTACCTCCAGCTCGGCATGGCCGGATACGACTTGGTGGTGCGGCTCGGCGGCAGCGCCCTGCTGCCCGGCGAGATCCTCTCCGTGCTGCCCGCCGTCACCCTCCAGCGGGTCGGGTACCGGGAACCCGAGGAGTGGACGGCGGCGGAGCTGGCCGCGCTGGGTGCCCCGCGCAACCAGGACGACCTCGTGCCCCGCCTCGGCCAGCCGCGCTCTGATGGTTCCGCCGATCGCTCCCGCTCCGATGACGAGGTGGCGCATGCCGGCGCGGGAGACTTCCCGATCTTCGTGAGCGATGTGATTCATGATGGCTCTCTCGGAGTTGACGATGGCCGTTGCAGCACGTGACGGGGTGGGCGCCGTCTCCAGGGGGGTGTCGGCACCGAAGGAGCAGGTCCCCCGCGCGGCGTCGGCTGTCCTGCACGGCACACCCCCAGCAAACGGCACTCGCCGGCCGGCGGCAGTGCCTGGTCTTCCGGGTAATGCCAGTACCCGCCTCGTCCCCGGCCCTTCGCCCAGCGTGAAAGGCGTGGACGGCCGCACCGAGATCAAGGTTCCTCGCCTCCCGCCGGGTCCTCGTCACCCCCGAGCAGGCCGGACTCCGATCGAAGCCGTCCACCGCACCAGCACTCCCCCCAGCATCCCCGACTACGTCAGCGAACGCAGGCACGCCTTCCGGTGCCACGCGACGATGGCCCTGGTCGAGCATCGCACCACTTCGAAGTGCCCGATGCCATCTACGGCAGCGCGCGTTGTACGGCGCGTCGAGGACCTCGTCGACGCCCGCAATGCCCTGGCTGGTGGCGGGCGCACCTGGCATCTGGCCCAGCCGGATTCGATGCGTGTCCGCCGCTGGGCTCGGGCACCGGAATGGTCCTGGCCTCCGGTGGCCCGGCGTCCGTCACGTGGCGGACAGACTCCACGCCCCGGCCGAGCGGACCTAGTTTCGGCTGGAGACATAGACACCAAGGCGGTGACCGACCCGGTCGCCGCCGTCCGCGTCGACGTCGACATCCTCAGGCAGAGGCGAGCCTGATCCGGTTGGAGGCGCTGGACCGTCGTCTCGCCTACTCGGTGACAGTGGCCGAGGTTCCCGCGGGGGAACATACGTTTCAGTGGCCGGGCCGCGGCTACTACCCCGCATAATGGACGTCGCCCGGACCAGCTCATCCGTGTCGATCACCGTGACGACAGCCCCTTTGCGCTAGGAGCCCGGCCCCCGGCGACGCCGACGGGACCCCCGGACACCCCCCACCGTGGACCGCCACGGCCCCTCACGCCCACCCGATCGTGTCCGCCACCGGTCGGCCCGGGCGCCACGGTGGTGCGTTCCTGGGGTGCGGACGAAGGTGGCCAGTGGGATTCTGTACTTCCTGGAAGCCAACGGGCGACAACACGACCCTAGGCACCGGCGGCTGCCCGAGGTGGTTGAAGTGATGGGCATCATGAGAACCGGACGTCCACGACGACGGCCCCTCACGCCGCTGGCCGCCGTGGTCGACGGCGTCGTCGCCGGTGTCGCGGGGACGGTTTGCATGGATGCCACGCGCTATCTGCAATATCGCGGCGCAGGAGGCACCGAAAGCCCCAAGGACTGGGAGTTCGCGCCGGTCGAAGGCTGGGACGAGGCCCCGGATCCGGGCAAGGTGGCGAAGCGGCTACTGGAGGGGTTCACACAGCGCGAGGTCCCCGACCGGTGGGCGTGGCTCATGAGCACCGCGATGCACTGGTCGTACGGCTCCGCCTGGGGTGCGCTGTACGGGATCGCTGCCGGATCGGCCCGGCGCCCGAACCCGTTGCTCGGCATTCCCTTCGGCGCGGCTGTGTGGAGCAGCGCATATCTGCTCCTGCCGCAGGCCGGACTCTACAAGCCGATCTGGAAATACAGCCCGAAGACATTGGCTGACGACCTGAGCGCGCACCTCGTGTTCGGGCTGGGAGCCGGCACCTGCTTCTGGCTCACCAGCAGACACTGTTGACGTGGCGCTCTGCCAGAGTCTCCGCGCGCCGCGCCAACTCCGCTGTCGCACACCACCAGCGGAGAGCGCACCCTCATGCCGTGACCGCCCAGACAGCCAATCGCCCATGAACGCAGGTGAACAACCCCGTCCGAAAGCCCCCGCAAGACGACCACCACAGGTGGACGGCGTGTGGGTCAGTGCAGCTGCTCGGCCAATCCGACGATGATGCCCTCCGGGCCGCGGAGGTAGCAGAGCAGAAAGCTGTCCTCGAACCGGGCGATCTCGCCGACCAGTTCGGCGCCGTGAGGGCGCAGACGGGCAACGGTGTCCTCAATGTCGTCGACGGCGAACATGACGCGGTGCGTGCCCAGAATGTTGTGCGGCCGGTTGCGCGGACCGGCGCTGATCGCCGCGGGGCTGCGGTACTTCGCCAGCTCAAGCCGGCTGTGACCGTCCGGGGTCCGGACCATCGCGATGTCGCACCGGACGCCGTCGAGTCCAGTGCACTGGTCGGCGAAGCGGCCCTCTACCTCCGCCCTGCCTTCCAGCTCCATACCGAGCTCCACGAAGAACGCGATGGCGGCATCCATGTCCTCGACGACGATGCCGACGTTGTCCATCCGCTGAATCGCCATGCTGGTTTCTCCTCCTTCCTCGTGCGGCCAGTGGTGGCCGCTGTCGTCCCTGGGACGGGGCTGGTGGCACGTTCTCGACATCCACAGACCACCGAGCTCCGAAGGATCTGGATCGCGCCTCAGGTGAGACTCATCCACATGTACCGCCCCTCCGCCAGCACGATGAAAATGGCTCCCTCGTAGGTCCACACCCTGGTTGCCGCGCGATGCGAGGTTTAGGTCTGTGTACCCGAACCGGGCCCGGGTCTCCACGGTCGTCCCACCCGTTGCGGTGGCCTGGCCGACGACGGGACGGTCCGCCAGACACCGCTGGCGGCAGCAGCACACACGCGAGGTTCTCCATCGGACAGCAGGACAGCAGATGCCGATCGCTGTGGGAGGCACGAGCGTCCGGCGCTGCGCGCTTGCCGGACGGCTAGAAGAGATCGGCCGAGGTGCCCTGCGTGAGGTTCTCGAGGATCGTGCGCAGCCACGGGCTGCGAGCGGCTGGTAGCCGGGCCAAGGTGTGCTGGAACGTTCCCCGGTCGGCACGGAATACGTAGGTGGGGAGCAGCGGGAGCGGGTCGTCGCGGAGGACGTCCTGGGGCATGCGGCCCGACGCGGGAACCGGCGGGTACGGCTCGGGACAGACCAGCCACAGATACACCCCCAGCGGCAGGGGCACCAGGTATGCCGACGCGACCGGGCCGGCGGGGGTCCAGGTCCGGCCCGTCTGGGGACGGACCGGTACGAGGAGGATGTCGACGCCCGCGTCCGGGGAGGGCCGTCCCGGTCCAGCCAGGGCGGCGCGCCGCTTCGGGTTGCCTGCAGGCAGCAGGGCGTCGAGCGCGCGTTGGAACACGTTCGCGGTCAGACCGGCCGGGACCTGCACCGGCTGCCCTTGGGAGGCAACCAGCAGGTGGGCCAGCGCATGGCCGGCTGCCGCCTCCCACTGCGGACTCCACGACCAGTAGTGGCTCGACCCCAACCGTCCTCCCCACGTGGCGATCGGCTCGAACGGGGGCGTCTTCTCCCCCTTCTCCGCCAACTCCGCCCAGGAGAGGGGCGCAGTGTGGACGCCGTCGACCGGGACACGGCGCACGGCGTCCGAACTGAGCCACACTGCCTGCCGGAGCGAGCAGTCGTCGACCCTGGTCGCCACGGGAAGGCCGCATGCCTCGCAGGCCATGTTCGGCCCGTCGGCTCCGTCGAGACCACAGCAGGCACCGCCACGCTTCTCGGGAATCAGCCGGGTGCCACGGATATCACCGGGCGCGATGACACTCGCCCCTGGTGTGCTGTCGGACAGGGCGTGGACCGGTGCGTAGATGCCCGCGTGCCTCGGCCTCGCCCGGATCGATCTCGTCCCACCTCCGCCAGGGCCATCCCCACGGGTCCGAATCCACCGCGAACGTCCCTGACTGCAGGAGCACCGGAAGCTGGGCCCCGTTCCCGTACTTCTGACGGGCGTGGACCGGCAGTGAGACCTGGGACAGCGGAGTGGTCAACTCGGCGCCGCATCCCGCACACACGAAAGCGAACAAATGTCCTCCGCCTGGGAATCAGGCGCATCGTCGCAGCTCGTCGGCAGCCGGCCAACAGGATTTCTCATCTGTGCCGGAACGGCACCTGCCGGTGTCGTGGAGTGTCGACGCGGCGCGGGCCACTGCCGGCTGTCGCCTCCGGCCGCGACGGCCCGACCGGGGTTCGAACTCCCGGCGTGCTGTCACTTGCCCGTTGTGCAGCCCGTCAGGGCCGCACAACCCGAGGGGCGTGCTGAGGGCGCGGTCACAGGCTCAGGAGAACGCGGCCGAAGGGGCCGCCTTCGATGAGATGGCGCTGGGCCTCGGCGGCCTGCTCCAGCGGGAAGACGCGATCGACGAGGGGAGTGATCTCCTTGCCGGCGACCAGATCCAGGAGCGCCGCATTGGCCGCGTTGACCTGCTCCTGCGTGAACAGGGCGAACAGGAAGCCGTGCACGTGGGCCGCCTTCCAGATCAGGTCGGTGACGTTGATGTCAGCCTGCGTGCCGGCGGAGTAGCCGATGCTGATCAGGGTGCCGCCCCAGGCGAGCGCGCCGAGGGCCGGCCCGGTGATCGGCCCGGCGACCCCGTCGAGCACGACGTCGACGCCCTTGCCGTCGGTGAGCCGGGCGACCCCGTCGCCCAGCGACTCCCGGCTGAGGTCGATGACCTCGTATCCGGCGGCCCGACTCCGCTCGGCCTTGGCCGTGGAGGTGGCGGTGGTGATCGCGAGCGACGCGCCCAGGTGCCGGGCGATCTCGACGCCGCCCTGGCCCACCGCGCCGCCGCTTCCCGGGGCGAGCACGGTGCCGCCCGGCTGGAATCCGGCCAGTTCGGTGAGCGCGAGGTATGCGGTCAGGTAACCAGCGCCTGTGGACAGCGCCGCAGCGGCGGTGTCGTCGATCCCGTCCGGGACGGCCAGCAGGTGCGCCGGGTCGACGGCGACGTACTCGGCCCAGGTGCCGTCGGCGGAGACGCCGTACCGACCGCCGCTGATCACGACCCGGATGCCAGCCGCCGGACCGCTCCGACCGGGCTCTTCGACCGTCCCCACGCCGGCGCCTCCCGGAGTGATCGGGAACGGCTTGACCGCGCCCCGCTTGCCGCTGCGCACGGTGTCGTCCAACGGCTGGATGCCCGCCAGGGTCAGCCGGACCAGGGCTTGCCCGCTACCGGGCTCGGGCCTGGGCACGTCCACCGGGCGAAGGACGTCGTAGTCGCCGAACTGGTCGTACTGGATTGCTCGCATCGTCCTGGCCTTTCCGCTGTGCCGATGCGCGAGGCTCGAGGCGCTTGTGTGCGGCGCGCTCCGTCGTGGTGCGGCGTTGACGAGGGGCCCCAACGGCAGGAGCACAATCCACTGTTCGACCGTAAGACTCCGGGTGATGTCGAACAAACCGACATCGCGACCTCGAACGCAAGGCCGTCCCGAAGCCCGGCGTCTCCGTGCCCGAGCGGCCGCAGTCCCACGCCGCCGGCCGCGAGTCCGGCAGCCGCCGTCGACCCGCTTCATCGTCGAACGACCCGCGAGTGCCTCAAGGACCGCGCTCATCCACACCAGCGGCTGCACCAAGGGGTTCACGGGAGCCGGCCCGTCAACGCCAGCCTTGCCCGCCAAGCGCTCATGAACGACCCCAAGGGTTTCACTGCCTGCGGCGCCTGCCGTCCGGACACCGAGCTGGGCCTCGACGTCGCATGACCGGTCAAGGCGCCGACTCCGCCACTGCCCGCCCTCGCGCCCTGGGCGAGCCACGCAGCAGCCGCCGCGCCAGCGCCACACCTGCTGGCAGAAGGCACCGGAACCCGGCCCGGCTCATGGCAGCGGGCGGGCAAGACGCTCGGGCCGGGCCAGGCCGCCGCAGGTCAAGGGAGGGACGATGCCCCGTACCGGATTCACTCGTTTGACGGAGCGGCCAGTTGCGCCATCAGGAACTGCAGACCTGGCTCGCTGTACACCGCAGCGGAGAGGGATCCGCCTGACCGGCGGATCGCCCCCGCGATAGACCTGCGAGCGGGCCCCACGACTGATCTTCGTCCGACTCGTGGTGCTCTCTCGGGAACCTGCTCCGGCAGGATTCCGGCCGGAGCAGGCTGTGGGCCGCCGCCGACTCCGTACCCTGGCGGCATGCGCATGCGCCCCACCCTGAGCTGGACCCCTGCCGCGGATCTGCCGCCGGGCACCACCGACCTGGAACCGGTCGTCCACGCGCTGAGCACCGGCCGTGTGCTGGTGCTCAGCGGCGCGGGAATCTCGACGGAGTCAGGCATCCCGGACTACCGGGGCAAGGGCGGGAGCCTGAGCCGGCACACCCCGATGACCTACCAGGACTTCACCGGCAGCGCCCACGCGCGGCGCCGCTACTGGGCGCGCAGCCACCTCGGCTGGCGCACCTTCGGCCGCGCCGTCCCCAACGCCGGGCACCGGGCCGTGGCTGCTTACGTGCGCCATGCCCATGTCTCGGGTGTGATCACCCAGAACGTCGACGGCCTGCACCAGGCCGCCGGCAGCGAGGGCGTCGTGGAACTCCACGGCAGCCTCGACCGGGTCGTCTGTCTCTCCTGCGGCCTCTTCAGCCCGCGCAGCGAACTCGCCCGGCGGTTGGAGGCCGAGAACCCGGGCTTCGACCCGGTGGCCGCCGGGATCAACCCGGATGGTGACGCCGACCTCACCGACGCGCAGGTCGGGGATTTCCGCATCGTGCCCTGCGCCCACTGCGGCGGCGTTCTCAAACCGGACGTGGTGTTCTTCGGCGAGGCGGTTCCGCCGCAGCGCGTCGAGCACTGCCGGCGGCTGGTCCGTGAAGCATCCTCACTGCTGGTCCTGGGCTCCTCGCTGACGGTGATGTCCGGGCTCCGGTTCGTCCGCCAGGCGCACCAGGAGGGAAAGCCGGTGTTGATCGTCAACCAGGACCCGACCCGGGGCGACCCGCTCGCCCTCACCCGGGTCGCGCTCCCCCTCGGGTCGGCCCTGACGACCGTGGCCCACCGGTTGGGCATCCCGGTCGACGGCGGGTCTGCGGTCTGAGGCGGCGCCCACCCGGTGCACGGTCACAGCCGTTTCATCTGGAGGCGTAGCCGCAGGAGAGGACGGTGTCCGGACGTACCGGCCGCGGGCCCGGGCCGTCCTCGTGTCCGGCAGTGGTGGAAAGCGGCGCATGCGAACAGAATGGTGATCCGTGGGACCGTCTTCTCACCGCCGCGCGCCGCAAGGCCGGTGTCCCGCCGACGGAAGGTGGAAGACATGCGGCACTACGATCTCGTCATCCTGGGGGCAGGCAGCGGCAACATGCTGCTGTCCGAGGAATTCGATCGTCTGCGGATCGCCATCGTCGAGCCGGGCCGTTTCGGCGGCACGTGTCTGAACCGGGGGTGCATCCCGAGCAAGATGTTCGTCGTCGCCGCGGACGCCGCCGAGGGAGCGCGGGAGGCGCGGCGTCTCGGTGTCCACGCGAGCGTCTCGCACGTCGACTGGAAGTCCGTCCGCGACCGCGTGTTCGACCGCATCGATCCGCTGCACGAGAGTGCGGTGGCATACCGGAGAAGTCAGGGCGTCGACGTGTTCACCGAGGAGGCCCGCTTCGTCGGCCCGAAGGTGCTGGACGTCGGGGCGGAGCGGATCACCGCCGAGACGTTCGTCGTCGCGGTCGGGTCGCGGCCGGTGGTGCCGGACATCCCGGGCCTCGACACCGTGCCCTTCCACACTTCGGACACGATCATGCGGATCGACGACCTGCCCGCGTCCATGCTGGTGCTCGGCGGCGGCTTCATCGCGGCCGAGTTCGGCCACGTGTTCGCCTCGTTCGGCGTGGACATCACGATCGTGCAGCGCGGGCCACGTCTGCTCATGGCGGAGGACGAGCAGGTGTCGCAGCGCTTCACCGATCTCGCCTCACAGCGGCACCGTGTGCTGCTCGGTTCCGAGGTCACCTCCGTCGGACCGAAGGGGGACGGTGTGGCGGCACGGGTGGCGTGTCCGGACGGTGAGCACGCCGTCGAGGCCGACATGCTGCTGGTGGCCGTCGGCCGCAGGCCCAACACCGACCGGCTGCGGGCCGTCGACGGCGGGCTGGAGCTGGACGAACACGGCCACATCGTCACCGACGACGCCTACCGCACGTCCGTGCCCGGGGTGTGGGCACTCGGCGACGCGGTGAACCACTTCCAGCTCAAGCACGTGGCGAACGCCGAGTCGCGGGTGGTGCGGCACAACATCCTCCATCCGCAGGACGTGCGGACGCTGCCGAACAAGGTGGCGCCGCACGCGGTGTTCACGCACCCGCAGATCGCCAGTGTCGGCCTCACGGAACAGGAGGCGCGACGGCACGGCACCGACTGCCTGGTGAGCGTCCGCGACTACGCCGAGACCGCCTACGGATGGGCCCTGGAGGACACCACCAGTTTCGTCAAACTCCTCGCGAGCCCCGCCGATCGCATGCTCCTGGGCGCGCACATCATCGGGCCCCAGGCCGCCACGCTCATCCAGCCCCTGATCCAGGCCATGTCCCTGGGACTGACGGTGGACCGGATCGGGCACGACGTCCTGTACATCCACCCGGCTCTGACGGAGGCCGTCGAGCAGGCGCTGCTGGAGCTGTAGTCAGGCGTGGCGGACGGGACGCGTGACGCCGGGTGAGTTGTGGGTGACGTGACGTTCGGGGGCACGAGGAGGTGAGCCGCCTGGGGCGGTGACGGCGGGGACGATCAGGCGGTGACGATCAGGCGGTGACGTCGAGGACGACGCGGAACCGTGCCTTGCCGGAGAGCATCCGTTCGTAGGCGTCCATGGCCCGCTCGAAGGGCATCGTCTCGATGGAGGGGTGGATGCCGTGGGCCAGGCTGAAGCCGAGGTTGTCCTCGTTCTCGATCGACGAGCCGGTCAGGCTGCCGACGATGCTCCGGGTGCCGAAGATCAGGTCGGCGGTGTTCACCGACAGCGGGTCGGGCGCCGCACCCACGACGACGAGCTTCCCGCCGGGCGCCAGGCCGCGCAGCAGCGGGTTCATGGACGCGCCGCTCGACGCCGTGGCGACGACGAGCGAGGCGCCGCCCAGGCCGGCCAGTGCCGTGCCGGGGTCGGTCTCCGAGCTGTCGATGTACTCGTGAGCGCCCAGCTCACGGGCGAGCGGCTCCTTGTCCTTGCCGCGGGCGACGGCGGCGACCCGGTATCCGAGGCTGCGCGCGTACTGGAGGGCGAGGTGTCCCAGCCCGCCGATGCCCTGCACGGCCACCAGGCTGCCCGCCCTGACGGAGTCCTGCTGGAGCGCGGAGAAGGTGGTCAGTCCGGCGCACAGCAGCGGGGCGGCCTCTGCCGCGGGCATGCCGTCGGGGATGCGGACCAGTCCGCTGGCGCGCGCGTAGGTCACCTCGGCGTAGCCGCCGTCGACGTTCGTGCCGGTCTGCCCCTGGTCGAGGCAGTTGACGAAGTCGCCCCGGCGGCACGGCTCGCACTCCCCGCAGTGCCCGTTCAGGAAGCCGACCCCGACGCGGTCGCCGGGGTGCCAGGCGGTGACGCCCGGTCCTACGGCGTCGATCACGCCGACGATCTCGTGGCCGGGCACGATCGGACTCGACGGGTCGGCGCGCAGGCCCTCCACGGCGAGGACGTCGGAGTGGCAGACACCGCAGGTCTCCACTCGGAGGCGGACGTGTCCGGGCGCCGGGTCGGCCAGCTCGCGCTCGACCAGCCGCAGGTTGTGGACTCCGGTGGCCTCGAAGGCTCGGTAGGTGGTGGACATGGAGGCTCCTTGGTGCCGCCCGCCGGGCATGGGCCGACGGGCTCGATGTGACGATACCGAATCAATATGACCGGTCGTCTTAGATGGCGTCAAGCCTGGCCGGCATGGGTGCGCAGGGCCCGCCGTCCGAGCTTGACAGCCGTCAAGACGACCGGACATATTGAACGAGAGGTGATCCGAATGGCACGTGCGTCGAAGCGCGAGGAGATCGCGCAGGCGGCACTGGAGCAGTTCCGCACCCGGGGGTTCAACGCCACCGGCATCAGCGACATCACCTCGGCCGCCGGCGCCCCGAAGGGTTCGTTCTACAACCACTTCGCCAGCAAGGAGGACAGCGCCTTGGAGGCGCTCGACCGCTACGCCGCCGGTCTGCGCTTCGACATGCTCGACGCGGCCGGGCGTCCTCCGCTGGAACGCCTCCGGGCGCACTTCGAGTTCATGGGCTCGGACACAGTGGACAGCGGCTTCGTCCGCGGCTGCCTGGTCGGCAATTTCGGTGCCGAGGTGGCCGACCACTCCGAGGAGATCCGCTCGGCGGTCCAGCGCGGCTTCCGGCAGTGGGCCTCGCACATCGAGCGCGTACTCGCCGAAGCCCAGGAATCGGGTCAGGTCGGCGCCTCGCTCGACGTGCCGGCGACCGCGCTCTTCGTCCTCAGCGCCTGGGAAGGCGCCCTGATAGCGGCCCGCGCCGACAAGTCCTCCGCCCCCATCGACGCGTTCTTCCACATGGTGTTCGACGTCGTGCTGCGCTGAGCCCGCCCGTCACCGTCCCGGCCGCTCTTCGGAGGTCGACAGGGTCGTCCGTCACCCGACCGAGACCCGCGTTCGAGAAAAGCAGCGAGGGTCATACCGCTGTACAGATCATCGGGGCCGCGGCGCTGAAATGAAGCCCGCGTCGTCACTCGCCCGAGTTGCACAGTCACGCACGGATAGATAGCGTTACTGACAGTGAAATGCCGCTGGCGCCTCACGAACCAGGCGGCGCGCGATTTCATCCTAGAGTCGCTTCGCGCTTTCTCTCCGTGCCGACGAGTCGACTCACTGAATCAGCACTCCCTTCGCACGCTTCGCGACTGCGGGCCCACCCAGGAATTCTTCAGGGAGATCCACTATGTCCGAATTTCTTCGTTCGTACTCCCGCAGGAACTTCATCTCCACGTCCGCGACCGCGGTGACCGCCGCGACAGGGGCTTTCGGGCTGCGAGCATGGAGCAATTCCGGAAAGGCTGAATCGCTGAGCGAGAGGGAGAGCATCCGCCCTTTTCGCGTGCACGTCCCGGAGCAGGATCTGGCTGATCTTCGTCGGCGCATCAAGGCGACCCGATGGCCCGACCGCGAAACCGTCCGTGATCAGTCCCAGGGTGTCCAACTGGCCACGATGAAGGAGCTCGTCCGCTACTGGGAAACGGCATACGACTGGCGGAAGATCGAAAAGACGCTCAACTCCCTGCCGATGTACATAACGGAGATCGACGGGCTCGACATCCAGTTCATTCATGTCCGCTCTCGCCACAGCGACGCCCTCCCGGTCGTCCTGACCCATGGTTGGCCGGGTTCCATTCTGGAGTTCCTGAAGGTCATCGGGCCCCTCAGCGATCCCACCGCCCACGGGGGGCGTGCCGAGGACGCCTTTCACCTCGTCATACCGTCGATGCCCGGATACGGCTTCTCGGAACGGCCGACGACCACCGGCTGGAATCCCGACCGCATCGCGCGTGCTTGGGCCGTGCTCATGGAGCGCCTGGGATATCGGCACTATGTCTCCCAGGGTGGGGACTGGGGTGCCGTGATTTCCGACAAGATGGCCGTGCAGAAGCCCCCCGGACTGCTCGGAATCCACGTCAATTTCCCCGCCACCGTCCCGCCGGACATCGCGAAGAGGCTCGCCTGCGGTGACCCGGTACCCGCCGGCCTCAGCCCGGACGAGAAAGCGGCCTATGGCCAACTGGCCGCCCTCTACAAGACGGGATCCGGCTACTCGGCCATGATGGTCACCCGCCCGCAGACCGAGGGATACGGACTGACCGACTCGCCCGTCGGACTGGCCGCCTGGATGTACGACAAATTCGCGGCATGGACGTACAGCGGCGGCCACCCCGAGCGCGTACTCACCAAGGACGAGATACTCGACGACATCACCCTGTACTGGGTGACGAACACCGCGGTCTCCTCGTCGCGTCTCTACTGGGAGAACAACGCCAACAACTTCAACGCCGTGTCCGTGTCCATCCCGGCCGCCATCACGGTGTTTCCCGGCGAGATCTACCAAGCCCCACGCAGCTGGGCGTCACGCGCTTACCACGACCTCTTCTACTACCACCGTGCCCGCAGCGGGGGCCACTTCGCGGCCTGGGAGGTCCCGGGCATCTTCACGGACGAACTCCGGGCCGCCTTCTCACCACTGCGCAAATCGCAACAGTCCGCCGGCAAGTAGGCACCCACCCGGCACAGGGCGGACACTGACCAGACGCCGGTGCGGGCAGGAATCGGCTGATCGAGGGGCATTCAAGCGTAGGCGTCCTCTACGGCGACTCGTCGCACTGTACGCAGTGTCGACTGAAGGCTGTCGAGATCGGTTGAGCCCAGGGCGAGGCGGATCGCCTGCGGTGTGTGGATCGTGGTGGTGAACGGCTCGGCCGTGGTCACCGAGATGTGCTGACGCGCGAGGGCGGCGGTCAGTCGATCGGCGCGTGCGTCGTCGGGCAGCGGCAGCCACGTGAAGTAGGACGAGGGGTGGCCGACGAGCGGCAGGCCTGCCAGCTCTTGCCGGGCGAGGGCTTGGCGGACCTTGGCGTCGTCTCGTTTCTGCGCTTCCAAGTGGTCCACCGTGCCGTCGTCGAGCCAGCGGCAGGCGATCGCAGTGGTGAGGGCCGGGGTGTTCCAGGTGGTCGCCCTGATCGCGCGTTCGAGCGACGGCACCGCGGACGGCGGGGCGACGACGAAGCCGACCCGGAGGCCGGTGGCGACGCTCTTGGACAGTCCCGAGACGTAGACGGTGATGTCCGGCGCGGTTGCGGCCAGTGGCGGTGGAGGGTCCTCCACCAGGTAGGCGTAGGAGGCGTCTTCGATGATGAGCGGACCGTGCTGTCGGGCGATCCTGATCAGGCGGGTCCGGTCGGTTGCCGACATGACCCAGCCCAGGGGGTTGTGCAAGGTGGGCATGGTGTAGATCGCGCGCACAGGGCGGGTCGCGCACAGCTTCTCGAGGACATCGAGATTCGGTCCGTCGGCGGTTGCGGGTATGGGCTCCAGGTCGAGATGGAAGGCATGGGCGAGCACCTTGAAACCCGGGTAGGTGAGTGCGTCGACCGCTACGACGTCGCCGGCGTTGAGCGCGGCCATGACGGTGACGGCCAGACCGTGCTGCGCACCGTTGGCGATGAGGATCCGGTCCGCGTCGGTGGTGATTCCCCGACGCCTGAGGTGCCGTGCGATCGAGGCTCTGTCCTGCGGGCGCCCTCGATGTGGCTGGTAGCGCAGCAGCGAGTCGATGTCACCGGAGGTGGCCACCTCTCGCAGGGCCTGCCGAAGGAGATCCGCCTGCCCGGGCAACGACGGATAGTTGAAGTTGAGGTCGACCGCATCCGTGGCGACGACCTGCTGGTCGATGCCGTGGCCGGCGGGAACCGCGATGTCACGCACGAACGTACCGCGGCCCTGTTCCCGGCTCACCAGGCCCATCGTCTCCAGCTCGGCGTACACCCGGGTCGCGGTCACCACGGCGATGCCCTCACGAGCGGCGAGCCCCCGGTGTGTCGGCAGCCGCACGCCCGCGGCGAGCCGCCCGGCCCGGATGTCGGATGCGAGCGCGTCGACCAGCGTCTTGTACCGCGAGGCTGCCATGCACCGGATTGTACGCATGACAATTCTTTGACTGTCCTGATCGCGGCTCCTTACCGTCAAGCCCCACCCACCCATGCGGAAGGACAGCCGCCGTGCACATCGCCATCCTCACCTTCGAGGGCTACAACGAGCTCGACTCCCTGATCGCACTCGGGGTGCTCAACCGCATCAAGACCGACGACTGGCGCGTCACCATCGCCACCCCCAGCCCCAAGGTGATGTCGATGAACGGGGTGGTCATCGAGCAGATGTCCACTCTTGAGGAGGCGTGCGCCGCCGACGCCGTGATCGTCGGCAGTGGCATCGCCACCCGCGAGGTCGTCGAAGACCCGGCGATCATGAACATCCTGCGCAACCTGGACCCCTCGCGCCAGCTCATCGCGGCGCAGTGCTCCGGCGCGCTCGTGCTGGCCAAGCTCGGCCTGCTCGACGACATCCCCGCCTGCACAGACCTGATCACCAAGCCCTGGGTCATCGCCGCCGGCGTCGAGGTGCTCAACCAGCCCTTCTACGCCAAGGACAACATCGCCACCGCCGGCGGCTGCCTGGCCTCGCACTACCTCGCCGCCTGGGTCATCGCCCGCCTCAAGGGCAAGGAGGCCGCCGACGGTGCGCTGCACTACGTCGCCCCGGTCGGCGAGAAGGAGGAATACATGGAGCGCGCCTGGCGCAACATCACCCCGTACCTGCCCGCTCCCACACCGGCGCTCGTCTGAACAACCACTCGCAAGCAGCAACCGGCCCGGAAGCCACGACCCCGGCAGCCTGGCCGGTCGTTCGCGGCCCGAACACCTACCGGGCCCCTGGACAGGGAGGTCTCAAAGCGATGAACGACGCGGAGAAAGACACGGCGCACGGCAGCACGCCACCGGCGCCGAGCGACAACCGACCGGGCATGAGCCGCGACGAGGTGACGGCTGCGATCGTCTTCAGCAGACTGGCCAAGGGCTTCACGTGGCAGCAGCTGGCTGACGCAATCGGCCGGCCGCTGGTGTGGACCACCGCGGCGCTGCTCGGGCAACATCCACTCCCACCGGACAGCGCACGTCAGATCGCCGAGCTGCTCGATCTGCCTGCGGAAGCTGTGCCGGTGCTCGCCGCCGTTCCGTATCGCGGTGGCCTTCCCACCGCGGTACCCACCGATCCGACGATCTACCGCCTCTACGAGACGCTGCAGGTCTACGGCCCGGCCTTGAAAGAGCTGATCCACGAGCAGTTCGGCGACGGGATCATGAGCGCGATCAACTTCAAGCTGGACATCGGGCGCGCGACCCACGACGGGGCCGAACATGTCGTGATCACCTTCGACGGGAAGTTCCTGCCCTACGACTGGCCCAGCGACTGAGGTCTTCCAGCGCGGCCATCGATCGGATGGCAGAGGCACGACCACAACGCGCAAGGCTCCCGCGAGCTCTCGCCGCACCAGCGTGCCCTCGTCACTCTGGTGTACCTGTGCAGGCACGAGCCCCTCGCGCTGACCGCCGCCGGGTTCAGCATCTCGGTCGGGACCGCACACACCTGTACGACCGCGGTCATCGGTCTGCCGGCAGCCCGTGCGCCCGGTCTGCTGCGCGCTCTGCGCGAGGCAAACCCCGGGTTCGTACTGCTCGACGACGTCTTCGGGGTGTTGCACAGGAGTCCGATCGTCGCGGGCTTCTGCTACACGCAGTTCATGGACACCGCCCAGGAGACCAACGGCCTCCTTTGCGCGCACGGTTCGCCGAAGCTGCCGCTGGAGACGATCCGCCGTAGCGTCGCCGGCACCGAGTCCGCCCCCGAGGAGAAGCCCCGGTCACCGGCGCTGGCCGACGGGGTGCAGTGATCCGCGGCAGGCCTCGGCACGCCGACCGCGCCGAGGCCTGCCAGGCCCTGTCGCCAAGCACGACATGCGCGGCAGGGCCCGCTCGAGTAACCGCCCTTCTACTTGTACGCGATGGCCGCGGCAGCGCGGATGCTCTGCGCGGGCAGGGTGATCCGCAGGAGTTGAGTGTCGGCGTCCCAGTGCCAGGCCGAGGTGGTCGATCGGGCGCCGCCCACCGTGACTTCCTTCGGTGGTGCGGTCACGCCGAGGAAGGACACGGTCCAGGTGCGGCGGCCGACCTGTCCGTGGAAGGTTCCCTTGGCCGGTGCGATCGTCAGCAGGTGGGTGCCCTTGTGTTCGGCGTAGCGGATCCGGGTGGTTGCCGTACGTCCGGGAGCAGGGCTGGTGCCGTCGTCCTCGTAGAGAGAGAACGCGCCGGATGTGCCCTGGGCCACCGTGACGCTGACCTTGTCGAGTGGGCTCTGGCTGTCGTTGGGCACGTTGTCGGACCGGGTGGTGACGATGCCGCCCGCCCGGACGAAGACCGGCATGGTGTCCAAGGTGGTCGTGATGTCGTGCGTGGCTCCGCCGGCCGGTGCGGTGTAGGTGCGGCCGGTGAAGTAGTCCGTCCACCGGCCCGGAGGGAACCACACCGACGTGGTCGTGTCGGTGCCGGGGGTGGTGACGGGGGCGACCAGCATGTCGGGGCCGTAGAGGTACTCGCTGTCCGCCTTGGTGTAGGCGTTCCCCTCCTCCGGGTACTGCAGGTACAGCGGGCGCACGATCGGGGTGCCGGTGGTGGTGGCCTCGTGCGCCAGGGTGTACGTGTACGGCACGAGGGCCTCGCGCAGCCGGAGGAACTTCTCGGCGGACTTCTGTGCTTCGGGGCCGTACTGCCAGGGAAGTCGGTCGCTGTGGTTGCTGTGCAGACGGTCGACGGGCTGGAAGGTGCCGAACTGCACCCACCGGGCGTACAGGTCGTCGGGCAGCTTGGTGGTGCGGTGGGTCTGGCCGTTCGAGGTGTAGGTCTCGGCCCCGGGGATGCCGTATCCGTCGTTGTGGCCGCCGATGTCGTGGCTGACGGCGGCGAGGCCGGTGGCGGCCGACTCCCCCGGTGTGTAGCCGATTTCGGCCCGCAGGGTGCCCCAGTTCGAGGTCGTGTCACCGGTGAAGTGGAGAGTGCTGCGCTTGTCGGCCCAGGGGCCGGTGGGCAGGCCTACGCCTCCGCTGTAGCCGCCGGCCTGCAAGGAACCGTAGGCGCGGGACAGGACGAAGCCGCGGTCGCCGGTCTCCGAGGAGGTGAGGTCGGCGTACTCCTGGTTGATCCATGCGTCCGGGGTGGCTCCGGACCGGGAGGAGCGGGAGGCGTCGCAGCACCAGTCCAGCCACCAGAAGTCGTTGCCGGCCTGGTCCATCGGCCGGTGCAGGTCGAGGTAGGCCTTGAGCTGGTCGGGGTCGCCGAAGTCGAAGGTGTAGCAGTCCGAGCCCGCGCTGCCCGCGCAACCGCCCTTGCGCAGCTTGCCCTTGGCCGTGTCCTGGGCCTTCGCGAACTGCGGGTCGGTGCCGAGGATGCTCGGGTGCACGTTCAGGGTGTTGTGCAGCCCTTGGCCGGTGGACCAGTCGAAGAAGGCCTTGGGGTCGGGGAACTTGGCCGGGTCGAAGTTCCAGCCGCTCCAGGTGTTGGGCGACTTGAAGTCGGTGTCCGTCACCAGCACGTCCAGGGGGACGTCCGCGGCGCGGAACGCGGGCAGGATGGTGTTCTCGTAGTCGCTCGCGGTGCGGTCGATGTATTCGGAGTACCAGACGCCGTAGGCCCATCGGGGCAGCAGCTGTGACGGGCCGGTCAGGGTGGCCAGGTCGGACAGGCCCTGCTGGTAGTCGTGTCCGAAGGCGAAGAGATAGCCGTCCTGGTAGGGCCGGCCGCCGTGGGCGGGGCGTGGGGTGGCCTTCTTGGTGCCGGTGTCGTAGACCGCGGAGGGGGTGTCGTCGAGCAGGTACCAGCCGTCGCGGTGCAGGAGACCGGGTGTGGTCCAGGGGGTGGAGTCGTTGTCGCCGTTGAGTCCGTCGAGGCTGCGGCGGTAGCCGCCCAGGGCGAGGTGGGGTGCGGGGGCGGGCTCTCCTTGCCGGCTCAGGGCGAGGGTGTCCAGGTTGACGTGGCAGCTGGTGGACTCCGGGCAGCTCAGGGTGACTTGATCGGTGCCCGCCGTCAACTCGACGGGGACGGACGCCGACTGCCAGGCGTCCCAGTCGTCGGTGGCCGGGAGCGTGAGGGTGTGGGAGGTGCCGTCACCGGTGCCGACTTCGATCGTCCGTGGCTGGTGCAGGCCGTCGCCGCCGGTGCCGTTGGCGTAGCGCAGGGTGAGCAGGTAGGTGCCGTCGGCGGGTACGCCGGTGATCCGGTCCGAGACGGCGGATCCCTGGTTGAGTTCGGCGGTGAAGCCGTAGCCGGCGTGGCTCTTGTGATCGGTGGCGGTGATCGCGGAGCCCGACAGGAGGGCGTCCTCGGCCTCGCAACTGGTCCCGAAACGGCAGCCGTTGACCGTGGTCTGAGCCCGGCCGGGGTAGGTGGCGCCGGTGGTGAGGAGGGCGAGGCTGTCGATGTTGACGGTTCCGGAGTCGGTGGCGGTGCGGTGCAGCCTGACGGTGTGGGGACCGGGGTCGAGCGTCAGCGGCAGGCGGGCCACACCCCAGGTGTTCCAGTCCGATGTCGCGGGGAGCGTGAACGTCCTGTCGGCGCCGCCGTCCACGCTGAGGCTGAGGGTGCGTGCCTCGTGGTGGCCGTCGCTGCCCACCGCGTTGGCGTAGCGCACGGCGAGGTCGTAGGTGCCGGCGGACGGTGCCCGCACGTCGGCGGCGAGGGAGTTGTCGTCCACCTCGAAGCCGGCGAGGAAGCCCTTGCCGGTGAACCCGCTGTGATCCGTGGCCAGGCCCGGACCGTCGTACAGCTGGTCCTCCGCCTCGCACAGGGCGCCGACGGCGCAGACGTCGTGCTGCCAGGGTGCCGCGAGCGCCGGCGTCGGCCCCGCCTTGAAGGACGTCGTCAGGTTGTCGGCGTCGAAGGGGCCGGAGCCGACCCGGTAGCGCAGGGTCATGGCGCTGGTGGTGATGGTCAGGACGCCGCCGCTGACGGACGAGGTGTAGGGGGGCGGGGTGAAGGAGTCCCGGCCGACGGCGTTGAAGGTGGGGCTGTCCTCGAAGCGGCCGTCCCCCGCGTACTCAGTCCGGATCAAGGTCGGTGACAGGACTTCGAAGCGGGCGTCCTGGACGGTCACCGCGGCGGGGTGAGTCGGCCGGCCGCCGGTGTCCGCCGCCCCCACGCCCGGGGTGACCAGACAGAACCCCAGTGCCGCGACGGCCACCGTCTGGACGACGACGGGGCGGCGCAGCCTGCGGCGGGATCTCGGCAAGGAAGGTTTCACAGCACTCTCCGTCTCCGGCCCAGCCAGGTCTGGGCGACCACCACCACGGCCAGGAACGCCCCGCTGACGACCTGCTGGTAGGCAGAGTCGAGCGAGCCGATCTGGTTGATCACGTTCTGGATGACCTTCAGCAGCAGCACCCCGACGAGGGAGCCGCTGATGAAGCCGAACCCACCGCTGAGCAGGGTGCCGCCGATGACCACGGCGGAGATGGCCTCCAGCTCCATGCCGCTGCCGAGAATCGTCACGCCGGACAGCAGCCAGGCCGCGTTGAGGGCGCCGGCGAGCCCGGCGCACAGGCCCGAGAGCGTGTAGACGGAGATCTTCGTACGGGCCACCGGTGCGCCCATCAGGGCTCCCGCGTCCTCGTTGCCGCCGACCGCGTAGACGTACTGCCCGAATCGGGTCCGGCGCAGCACGACGGCGCCGAGCACGAACAGCGCCACGGTGATCCACACGGGCACTCCGATGCCGCCCAGGGAACCCTGTCCGAGGGCGGCGAAGAAGGAGTCCTTGTCGACGAGATACGTCGTCGAGCCCTCGTCGGTGATGGCCAGCAGGATGCCCCGGGCGCCCAGCATCGCCGCCAGGGTGACGATGAACGGCGCGAGCCGGACCCGTGCGATCAGCACTCCGTTGACCAGACCGATCAGTCCGCAGACGGCGACCGGCAGCAGCAGGGCCACCGCCGTGCCGTACCGCGAGCCCCAGGCGGCGAGGACGCCGCCGAGGGCGAACAGCGATCCCACCGACAGGTCGATGCCGCCGGTGACGATCACGAACGTCATGCCGAGGGCGACCACGGCGAGGAACGCCGAGGACAGCGCCATGTTCTCCAGGTTGTCGCCCGTCAGGAAGGTGTCGAAGCTCAGCGATGCCACGGCCATGGCGATCACGAGGGTGACCAGGGCGCCGTGTTGCTGCGCGAGCCCGCTCAGCCGCTCGGAGCGGTTCATGCGCCCCGGCCCGGCGCCCCTGCGGCTCGCGGTGTCGGCCCGCATTCCGGCCTCTTCGGTCTTCGTGGTCATCGCCTGCCTCGTTCCCGGGCCGCGTAGACGGCGAGGACGATCACCACGGCCTGGGCGATCTGGGTCCACGACGGCGGCAGATCGTGCTTGATGAGGGTGGTGGTGAGCAGCTGAATGAGCACGGCACCCGCGACCGTCCCGCCGATGCGCACCCGACCGCCGCTGAGCGGGGTGCCGCCGACGACCACGGCGGTGATGGCGGACAGTTCCATCAGGGTGCCGAGGGAGGTGGGGTCGCTCGCGGCGAGGCGGGCGGTGGCGAGCACGCCCGCGATCGCGGCGAGGGCGCCGGAGCAGACGTAGACCACGACCAGGACCCGGCGTACCGGGAGTCCGGCGAGCCGGGCCGCGGCACGGCTGTCGCCGATGGCCAGGACCTGCCGTCCGAAGGTGGTGCGGCGCATCACGAACGCGACCAGCACCGCGAGCGCCGCGGCGATGAGGACCAGGTAGGGCACGCCGAGGACGTCACCGGAGCCGAGTGCCGCCAGGCCGGGATCGCGTACGTCCTTGAGCTGGGGCAGCAGGACCAGGGCCAGTCCGCGGCCGGCGACCATCAGGGCGAGGGTGGCGACGATGGGCTGGACGCCGACGAACGCGATCAGCGCGCCGTTCGCGACGCCGACCACGGCACCGGCGATGACCGCGATCAGCGTGGCGATCCAGGGCCCGTAGCCGAGGTAGAGGGAGAGCAGGGAGGTGGCCAGTGCCATCACCGAACCCACCGACAGGTCGACGCCCTCGGTGCCGATCGCCAGCGCCATGCCCAGCGCGACGATCAGAACCGGGGCTACCTGGACGGCCTGGGTGCGGAAGTTCTCGGCGGAGGCGAAGTGGGGGGTGAAGGCGAAGTTGAACAGCAGCAGCACCAGGACGCCGGTGTACACGCCGTACTCCTGCAGCAGGCGCAGCAGCCGGGCACGGTCCAGCGCGCCGCGCGCGAAGGTGAGTTCAGTCATCGCTCCCTCCAGCGGGTACGGCGGCGATGGCGCGCATCAGCTCGCCCTCGGTGACGGCGTCACCGGTCAGTTCGCGGACCACGGCGCCGTCCTTGAGGACCACCACGCGGTCGCTGCCCTCGATCAGTTCCTCGGTGTCGGAGGAGATCAGCAGCACGGCGAGGCCGTCGTCGGCGAGTTCGTCGATGAGTGCCTGCACCTCGGCCTTGGCGCCGACGTCGATGCCGCGGGTCGGCTCGTCCAGGAGCAGGACCTTGGGGTGCAGGGCGAGCCAGCGGGCCAGCAGGACCTTCTGCTGGTTGCCGCCGGAGAGTTCGCCGACCTTCTGGTGCGCTCCCGCGGCCTTGATGCGGAGCCGTTTCATGAACGTGTCCACGATCCGGTCGACGCGGGCGTCGTCGACGAGGCCGAAGCGGGACAGGCCGGGCAGCGCGGCGAGCGCGATGTTCTCGCGGACCGACAGACCCGGCATGATGCCCTCGCTCTTGCGGTCCTCCGGCAGCAGGCTGATGCCGGCGCGGATGGCGGCGGCGGTCGAGCCCGGCCGTACCGGGACGCCGGCGACGACGACCCGGCCGGTGTCGGTGGGGAGGGCCCCGGCGATGGCCTTCGCGGTCTCGCTGCGGCCGGAGCCGAGCAGCCCGCCCAGGCCGACGACCTCGCCGGGGCGGACCGACAGCGACACGTTCCGCAGTTGATGACGTGCCGTCAAATCGGTTGCGGTCAGGACCGGTTCGGCGTCGGTGTCGTGCGAGCCGGAGAACTTGGTCAGGCCTTCCGCGCGTACCTCGCCGATCTCCCGGCCGAGCATCATCGCCACCAGCCGCAGCCGGTCGAGGTCGGCGAGCGGGCCGGTGTGCACGACGCGGCCGTCGCGCAGGACGGTGATCGTGTCGCAGAGTTCGTACAGCTCGTCCATGCGGTGGCTGACGTAGACGACGGCGACGCCGCGTTCGCGGAGCATGCGGATCACCTCGAACAGGGTCCGCACCTCGCGTGGTTCGAGGGAGGAGGTCGGTTCGTCCATGATGACGACGCGGGCCTCGACGGCGATGGCGCGGGCGAGCGCGACCATCTGCTGGGCGCCGACGCCGAGTTCGCGCAGCGGCCGGTGCACGTCGACCCGGATGCCGAGTCCGCGCAGCGCCTCGTCGGCCTCGCAGTGCATGCGCCGGAAGTCGATCAGGCCCAGCCGGCCGAGCGGTTCGCGGCCGAGGAACAGGTTGCGGGCCACGCTCATCGGCGGGACGAGGTTGACCTCCTGGTAGATGGTGGAGATGCCCGCCTGCTGGGCCTGGAGCGGTGTGGTGAAGCGGACGGATTCACCGTCGTACGTCACCTCGCCTTGGTCGGGCCGGTACACGCCGGTGAGCACCTTGATGAGGGTCGACTTGCCCGCGCCGTTCTCGCCGACGAGCGCGTGCACCTGTCCGGCGCACGCGGTGAAGTCCACGTCGGACAGCGCGCGCACGCCGGGGAAGGTCTTGGACAGCTGGGTGACCGAGAGCACGTCAGTAGGCCTTGCCGAGGTCCGACCGGGCGTTGCCCTTGTCGTAGGCGCTGTCCTTGATAACGATGTCCTGCCCGACCTTCTCGCCCTTGGTGAAGGTGTCGAGGGTCTGGAAGGCGAGCGGCCCGAAGCGCGGGTTGGACTCGATGACCGCGTAGATCCAGCCGTCCACGATGCTCTGTACGGCGTTGCGGGTTCCGTCGATCGTCACGATCTTGACGTCGCCGGGCTTCTTGCCCGCGCCCTTGAGGGCGTTGACGGCGCCGAGGCCCATCTCGTCGTTCTCGGCGTAGATCCCGGTGATGCCGGGCTTGGACTGGATGAGGTTCTCGGTGACCGACTGGCCCTTCTCGCGGGCGAATTCGCCGGTCTGGCGGAACACGACCTTCAGGCCGGGTGCCTTCTCCTTGATGCGGTCCTCGAAGCCTTTGGTGCGCTCGGTGGTCACGTTGTTGCCGGCCGCGCCGAGGAGGATGGCGATCTCGCCCTTGCCGCCGGTCGCCTGGATCATCTGGTCCGCGGCCCGCTTGCCCTGCTCCACGAAGTCGGAGCCGATGAAGCTCACATAGTCCTTGCAGGCCGCTGCGTTGATCTTGCGGTCGATGGTCACGATCGGGATGTGCCTGGCGGCCGCGGTGCGCAGCACCGGCTCCCAGCCGTCGGAGTTGAGCGGGGCGATGACCAACAGGTTCGCGCCCTTGGCGATGAGGTCCTGGACGTCGCTGATCTGCTTGGAGAACTGCGACTGGGCGTTGGCGGTGAGCAGTTTGACGCCCTCCGCCTTGGCCTCGGCCTTGATGGAGGCGGTCTCCGCGATCCGGAAGGGGTTGGCCTCCTTCTCGGACTGGGAGAAGCCGACGGTGGCGTTCTTCAGGTCGAGTTCCTGTCCGCCGTAGGCGTCGATGGCGCAGGTCGGGCCGGAGGCGGTGCCGGGCGAGGCGACCACCTGGCCGGCGTCGTCCTGCTGCGAGGTGGAGGGCTTCGTGTCCGAGTCGTCCTCGGACTTGGTGCATCCGGTCGTGAGCGCGAGGCTCGCCAGGAGGCCGGCGGCGAGAAGTGTTCGAGCGGAGGTGCGACGGGCAAGTGCGGTGGGCTTCATGAGTGTCCCCAAACGGCACGGCCCCGGAGCTGAGAGCGCTCTCGGGGAGGCTTGCTCTTGCGTCAACTCGGCGTGCTCGTCGTTCAGGGGAGGTTTTTACATCGTTGGAAGGGTCGTGTAAAGCCTTCCGTCCGAAATCTCGTCACCGCCGGCCCAAGGTGCTCTCCCGCTCCACCAGCTCGAATTTCGCGGTCAGTTCGCGGCCGCCGGGCTCCGCGCGGCCCGACAGGCTGCGCAGCAGCGAGGCCACGGCCATCTTGGCGATGGCCTGCTTGTCCGGCGAGACCGTCGTCAGGGTGACGGCACCGAACCGCCCCTCCACGATGTCGTCGAAACCCACCACCGCCACGTCCCAGGGCACCCGCAGACCCCGCTCGTGCAGCACCCGCATCGCGCCGATCGCGATCAGGTCGTTGAAGGCGAAGACGGCGTCCGGACGCACGCCGGAGTCCAGTAGCTCGGCCATCGCACGCGCGCCGTCGTCCCGGTCCCAGCCGCCGACCGGCACCACGAGGCTGTCCGGCGCGGGCACCCCGGCCGCCGCCAGCTCCGCACGCCAGCCGTCCAGTCGCAGGTGGGCGGGCCGGTTCACGGAGTCGGTGCGCACGCCGAGGTAGGCGATCCGGGTCCGGCCGCGGCCCAGCAGATGACGCACCGCGCACCGGGCCGCCGCCACGTTGTCGATCGCGATGTGGTCGAAGGGCAGGCCGTACTCGCGCTCCCCGAGCAGCACCAGCGGCACGTCGCCGGACCGGCCCCGCAGGTCCTCGGCCTCCAGGGTCAGCGGGCTGAGGATCAGGCCGTCGATCACCCCGCCCCGGAAGCCCTGGCTGACCAGGATCTCCTGTTCGCGTTCGCCCCGCGTGTGGTCGAGCAGGACGGTGAACTCGTGCTCCGCGGCCGCGTCGATCACCGCGCCGGCCAGCTCCGCGAAGTACGGGTTGCCGAGCTCGGGAACGGCGAGCGCGATGATCCCCGTCCGGCCCTTGCGCAGATGTCGCGCGGTCAGATTGGGCCGGTAGCCGAGCTCGTCGATCGCCGCCTGCACCCGGGCGCGCATGGCCGGGGTGACGTGCGGATAGTTGTTCACCACGTTGGACACGGTCTTGATCGAAACGCCCGCGCGTTCCGCCACGTCCCTCAGGCTGACCCGCAAGGGATCTCCTCAGCGTCGATGAGTGCCCCGCGCCCCGGGGATTGTCATGTCCCTGGACACAGGCCGAGAGCCGTGCTCTCATGCCAACTGCCGTTCCTTCCAACGTTGTACAGACAGAAGCAACGAGCCGCCACCCTTCCTCACCCAAGGAGGATTCGTGCGCATCAGACCTCTCGGGCAACGCCTCGCCCTGCTGCTCGCCGCGGCACTGGGCCTGGCCGGCCTCACCGCGGCACCCGCCGCCACCGCGGCCGACGATCCCGTGGAAGTCCACGGCCTCAAGGGCGACTACTACACCCAGTCCGCCCCCGGCGCCTTCGACTTCCACGAGCTCAAAGCCACCGGGTTCGACCCGAACCTCGACTTCGACACCCTGGAGCCGCGTCTGAACTTCGCCACCGGTCAGTCGGACGACGTCAGCGTCCGCTGGACCGGGAAGATCGTCCCGGAGAAGACCGGCCCCACCACCTTCTCGATCATCGGCGACAACGGCTTCCGGCTGTGGGTGGACGGGCAACTGGTCATCGACCACTGGGTGGACGACTGGGATCGTGAACAGACGGGCCAGCCGGTCGAGTTGACGGCGGGCAAGGCCTACGACATCAAGGTCGAGTACTTCGAGCACTACGGCGGCTCCAACCTCCACCTGCGCTGGACCCCGCCCGGCGGCACCAAGACAGCCGTACCGCAGTCCGCGTTCCGCCTGCCCGACGGCTTCGACTACGACGGAGCCGTCTCCACCGCCGTCCAGGCGAGCGGCCGTACCCTCGCCCTCGATTTCGCGCGGCCGCTCGGCGCGCCGCCGGCCGGTCTCGGCGAGCACCTGAACGCCGTGATCGGGGGCGCCACCTGGCCCCTGGGCGATGCCCGACTGGACTCCGCCGACCCCCGGAAGCTGCTGATCACACTGAAGGAGCCCGTCGTCGGCAACAAGACCGGCACCGCGTCGGGTCTCGCCGACGTGCGCTACGACGGTCAAGGCGGCCTGGCCGGCACGGATGGCAACGTTGTCCACTCCTTCTGGAGCAGCGGTGCCAACAGGTCGACGTACGAGTTGCGCACCAAGTGGGCCGACCAGGTCGGGCCGGGCAACGCCCACCCCGAGTACCCGAGGCCCCAACTCACGCGCCGTGACTGGCAGAACCTCAACGGCACCTGGCAGTTCGCCGCCGCCACGGCAGGAGAACAGCCGCCCGTGGGCAAGAAGCTCGCCGAGAAGATCCTCGTCCCCTACCCCGTCGAGTCACAGCTGTCCGGGCTGGAACGGCACGAGGACCGCATGTGGTACCGGCGTACCTTCACCGTCCCGGCCGGCTGGAAGATCGGCTCCGGCAAGCGGCTGCAGCTGAACTTCGGCGCGGTCGACTGGCGGGCGGAGGTGTACGTCAACGGCACCAAGGTGACCGAACACCAGGGCGGGTACGACAAGTTCAGCGCCGACATCACCGACGCGCTGAAGCCCGGCCGCACCCAGGAGCTGATCGTCGGCGTCTACGACCCCACCGACGCCGCCGACGGCGAGAACCCGCCGGTCGGCAAGCAGCGCCTGGACCCGAGCGGCATCTGGTACACGCCGACCTCCGGTATCTGGCAGACGGTGTGGATGGAGCCGGTGGCCGCCGACCACGTCGACCGGCTCAAGCTCACCCCGGACGTCGACGCCGGCACTCTCACCGTCGAGCCGCAGGGCGTCCGCGACGGACTGCCGGTCACGGCGACGGCCTACGAGGGCAAGCACAAGGTGGCCACGGTCACCGGGCGCAGCGGCGAGCCTCTGACCCTGCGCATCCGGAACCCGCGTCTGTGGTCGCCCGACGACCCGTACCTCTACGACCTGAAGGTGAGCGTCGGAGCCGACCGCGTCGGCAGCTACTTCGGGATGCGGTCGGTCAAGGTGGAGAAGGTGAACGGCGTTCCGCGCACCCTCCTCAACGGCAAGCCGGTCTTCATGATGGCCACGCTGGACCAGGGCTTCTGGCCGGACGGCCTGTACACCGCCCCGACGGACGAGGCGCTCGCCTACGACCTGAAGATGCACAAGAGCATGGGCTTCAACGCGGTGCGCAAGCACATCAAGGTCGAGCCCGACCGCTGGTTCTACTGGGCCGACCGGCTCGGACTGATGGTGTGGCAGGACATGCCCGCGATGACGGCCGGGGTGAACCCGTCCGCGCAGGCGCGCGCCGAGTACGAGCGCGAGATGAAGCAGATGATCGACGAGCACTACAGCAGCCCGTCGGTCGTCATGTGGGTCACCTTCAACGAGGGCTGGGGCCAGTACGACATGGCCCGCATCGCCGACCAGGCCAAGTCCTGGGACCCGACCCGGCTGGTCAACTCCATGTCCGGGCTCAACCTCGGCGAGGACGGCGGCACCGGCGACATCATGGACGAACACGGCTATCCCAGTCCGGCCCTGCCGCCCCACCCCGACGGCCGACGTGCCCTGGTCAGCGGCGAGTACGGCGGCCTCGGCCTCGCGGTACCGGGACACGCCTGGTCCGTGCAGCAGTCGTACGTCGACGTCGACCCGGCGACCTACACCGACGACTACCTGGCCAAGCTCGCCGAGGTCCACGCGCTGGCCTGCCAGGGCGGCAACGGCGCGGTGTACACCCAGATCTCGGACGTCGAGGGTGAGCTCAACGGCCTGCTGACGTACGACCGCAGGGTCGTCAAGCCCGACGTCCAGCGGCTCAGGACGGCCCAGCAGGCGCTGATCTCGGACGCCTCACGGGCCACTCCGGCCGGGTGCGCTCCCTGACGCCCGCCCGGAGTCGGCGAACGCCTCCCCGGGCCGCGCCAAGTCTCCTGCGCCGACCATGAAAAGGGTGCGGTCCGCCACCGTACGGGCGACGGCGGACCGCACGCCCGACGTCGCCACCGGGTTCATCACCGCACTGCTCGCCGGTCCGTGCTGTCATGCCGATTGGTCTCTACCTTCCAACGTTGAAATGCCCCAGCCGCCCCGGTGATCAGCCCGCGGGTCCTGGTCCCTTCACGTCCGGATCGTGCCAGCAGGCTCCCCCATGCCCCTGAACCGCAGACACCTCGTCGCCGGCGCGGTCACCGCACGCGGCTGGCCGCAGCTCCGACTTCAGCACCATCCACTGCGGCCTGCCCGCCCGATCCTCGGCGGCGCTGATTGACATCACCGGACTACCTCGGGCGGACTCCGTCCAGCACGTTGTTCACGAGTCCGACGACGAAGTCGTCGGTGACGGGTTCGTCGGGGATGAGCAGCCGGTGGTAGACGGCGCCCCAGAGCTGGTCGACGAGAATCTGCACGTCGATGTCGGTGCGGATCTGGCCGAGTTCCTGGGCTCGGTGGAGACGTTCTCCCGCCAGCCGGCGCCGCTGCGACGAGTACAGCTTCCGGTAGGCGGTGGCCAGGTCCTGGTCCGTCTGTGACTCGCCGATGAGCTCGGCCAGGATGCGCCCTCCCGGGGTCTGGGTCATGACCTGGGCGAAGGCGCGGAGCTGGGCGAGCAGGTCGGCGCGGATGTCCCCGGTGTCGGGGAAGGCGAGCGTGTCCTCGACGGCGTGGAAGTAGCCGTCGAGGGCGAGCGCGCCTCTGGAGGGCCACCATTTGTAGAGGGTGGTCTTGCTGACGCCCGATGCCCGGGCGACGCGTTCGAAGGTGAGGTCGGCGATGCCTTCGCCGAGCAGCAGTTCCCCGACGGTGTGCAGGACGTCCGCCCGCACCTCGTCCGCGGGCCGGCGCCCCCGGCCGCGACCGCTGCCCTCCCCGGCGGTGGGTCGGTTCGTATCGTGCGCCATGTGTGCTCCTGCTCGGTTGCCGGGAGGCGGGTCGGTTTCTGTGTCAGGTCACGCGCGGTGTCACGGAGCGATCCGCAGGCTCGCGATCAGCCCGTCGTGCAGGCGGAAGGTCATGGGGCCGGTGCCGTTGTAGCCGTTGCCGGTCACGGTCAGGGTCGCGACATAGGTGTCGGACGACGCGCCGGGCTCGATCGCGTCGAGCGTGAGATGCGCCTGTACGCCGATGTTGTCGGTCCGGTCCCAGGCGCGCACGCCGTCGCGGCCGCGGTACTCGCGGCCCCAGTCGTCGAGCTCGGCGTCATGGGTGAACGCGGCGGCGAACGCCTCGGCGTCGCCGCGGTTGGTCGCCTCGACGAAGGTCTGGATGGCTGCGGGGATTTCGATGTTGCTCATGGTAAATGTCTCCACCGTGAGTGGCCCCGGGACGCACGGTCTGACGTCCCTCTTGCCGTCCCGGGCCAGGGGTTTCAGCTCTGGACGGTGAGCAGGTCGGCAAGGCCGATGCGGGTGAGGAAGCAGAGGCGGATACGGTCGGCGGTCTCGGAGACCTCCTCGGATCCGTCGTCGGCGGGGTCGACGTGCACGCGGTAGGGGCGCTTTCCGGCGGGCAGGGCGACGATGCGGGCGATCTCCTCGGAGACGAGCGACGCGGGCGCGTCCTCGGGGGCGAGGGCGGCGAGCTTTGTCGCCATCTGGTCCATGAGGCCGGGGTACCGGCTCTCGTACTCGGCCTCGACGGCGGTGTCGTCGGGGTGGCCGGAGTGAGCGAAGTGGTTGGTGCCGCTGGTGAACGAGCCGGGGACGACGATCGAGGTCTCCACGCCCCAGCGGGCGAGTTCGCCGGCGTAGGACACCGCGAGGGAATCCATGGCGGCCTTGGCCGCGAAGTAGGGGGCGAGGTAGGGCGGGGTACCGCCTTTGACGCTGGTGCTGGACACCCAGAGCACCAGTCCTCGCCGGCGTCGGCGCATGCCCGGCAGCACGGCGCGGTTGACGCGCTGGGTGGACAGGACGTTCACGTTGTAGAGCTCGGCGAGCTGGTCGGGGGTGAAGGCTTCGGCCGGCCCGGTCACCATGTGCCCGGCGTTGTGGATCAGCACGTCGACGCGGCCGTGCTCGGCTTCGATCTGTGCGACGGCGGTGTCGACCGAGAGCTGGGAGTTCACGTCGAGCTCGATGGACCGCAGGTCGACGTGGTGCTCGTCGGCGTAGTGGGCGGCGGCCCGGACCTGGGGCGCGTTGCGGCCGGTGGTCTGGCGCATGCCGGCGTAGACGGTGTGGCCGGCGTCCGCCAGCGCACGGGCGGTGAGTGCTCCGAAACCGCTGGAGGCGCCGGTGATGACGACGACGTTGCCGGTGGTGGACATGGACGTGGTTCCTTTCCGCGATGACAGTGCAGGGGCGGGGCGGTGCGGGTGCGGCGGGGGTCAGGCGAGTCCGCCGTTGGCGTAGAGGACCTGTCCGTTGACCCAGCGGGCGGGACCGGCCAGGAACGAGACGACCTCGGCGATGTCCTCGGGCCCGCCGAGCCGCTCCAGCGGGGTCGCCTTGGCGAAGTTCGCGATGGTGGCGTCGTCCTTGCCGTCCAGGAACAGCGGTGTGGCGGTGGGGCCGGGCGCGACGGCGTTGACGGTGACGTCCCGGCCGCGCAGCTCACGGGCCAGGATGAGGGTCAGGCCCTCGACGGCGGCCTTGCTGGCGACGTAGGCGCCGTAGCCGGGCAGTTGGGTGCGGACCACCGAGGTCGAGACGTTGACGATCGCGCCACCCGGGCGGACCCTGCGTGCCGCCTGCTGGGAGACGACGAAGGTGCCGCGGATGTTCGTGCGGTGCATCCGGTCCAGGTCGGCGAGGTCGAACGTCGCGATCGGGGACAGGATCATGATGCCGGCGGTGTTCACGACCACGTCGATGCCGCCGAAGGCCGACTCGACCGCGTCGAAGGCCGCGCTCATCGCACTCTCGTCGGCGACGTCGCCGCCCACTGCCAGGGCCCTGCCGCCGGCGGCGGTGATCGCGGCCACGGTGTCCTCGGCCCTGGCCTTGTTTCCCGCGTACTGCACGGCGACCGCGAAACCGTCCTCGGCGAGCCGCTCGGCCGCGACGCGGCCGATGCCGCCCGAGCCTCCGGTGACCAGTGCGACACGGTCGGTGGTGGGGGTGCTCATGGGGGTCTCCCTTTCAGATGCGCACAAATGAACGACGCGTTCATATAACCATGAAATGAACGTGCCGTCCATATCTGAGGGCGAGTCCTTCCAGGGCCACGTACGCACCGTGGCGCGCCACCCGAACCCACCAAGGACATGAGGGTGTGTCGGATGTCGTACAGGCTTTTCCACCAGGTGTCCGCCGCTTCACGCAGGGGTCTTGGAGTCGGCCTGGGATGGCGGGGCGGTGCGGGTATGACGGGTGGCGCCGCACACGTCGAGTCGTACGTCGGGAGAGGCATGTCTGTGAGAGCCGGGACGTTCGGGCGCGCGGTACGGGGTGGGCGCCGGAGGGCGGGACGGGGTTTCGTGCTGGGGACCGTGCTGGCCCTGGTCGCGTTCGTTCCGCCGGCCGGCGCGAGCACGCGGACCGGGGACGCCGCCGCGGATGCCGTCGCGTGGACCACTCGGTACGTGGCGCCCGGGGTCGAGGTCCGTACCGGGGTGCTCAGTGACCCGCGGGCCGCCGGTGCCTGGACGGTCACCGTCCAGGCTCCGGCCGTCAACCGCCTGACGGGTGCCGCCACCTGGGCCCCGCTGGGTGACCGCGGCTGGGCCGACACCACCGCCGGGCAGTTGCGGGCCGCCGGGTTCGCACCGCGCGTCGAGCAGGTGACCTGGGACCAGTACGCCGACACGCCGCACGGCACGATGGGCTGGCAGGTCAGGGTCGGCGAGTACGCCACGCAGGCCGAGGCGGGAACGCTGGGCTCGGCGATGTCGGCCGCCGGTTTCCGAACCTCCGTCGATTGGACGGGCTACGACGGACGCCGGCCCGCCGACGCGGAACGCGTCCACGTCGCCGTCGTCGACCCGGCCCGGCTGCGCGGCACGATCGAGGTGAGTGACGGCGGGGACGCCGCCGACCGTGAGAAGACCTCGACGGTGGCCGCCCGCCTGGGCTCCCTGGTCGGCGTCAACGGCGGATTCTTCGTCACCTCCGACGCGGACGGCGCCCAGGGCACCTCGGCCGGACTGTCCGTGGTGCGCGGCGAGTTGCAGTCCATGGCGGCCGGTTCCCGTGCCGCGCTGATCCTCGCCGACGGCGGACGGCACGTCCGGGTCGCGGACCTGTCCACCACCGTGACCGTCCGTTCCGGCTCCGCCGTCCACGCGGTGCAAGGCATCAACCGGGTCCCGGGCAAGGTGCGCAACTGCGGCCGCCCCGGCGCCGTACCCACCGAGCTCCCCCGCCAGGACGTCACCTGCTCGCTCGCGGACGACCTGGTGAGGTTCACCTCCGAGTTCGGGGCACCCCTGCCGACCGGCACCGGCGTCCAGGTGGTCCTCGACCGGCACGGTGTCGTCGTCTCCCAAGGCGACCGCGGCGGCTCCGTGCCCGCCGGCGGCTCGGTCCTCCAGGGCACCGGGGCCGCAGCCGCCTGGCTCGCCGAACACGCCGCGACGGGCCGCCGGCTGGAACTGCGGGAGACGGTCCGGGACGCCTCGGGCAGGCAGGTCCGGCTCGGCCCCGACGACAGCGTCGTCAGCGCCGCCCCGACCCTGGTCGAGGACGGCCGCGTCCACATCGACGCCACCGCCGAGGGCACGCTCGACCCGCTCGACCTCTCCTTCGGGTTCGCCTGGTCCAACGTGCGCCAGCCGCGCACCCTGGCCGGCGTCGACGGTCGCGGGCGGCTGCTCCTCGTCACCGTCGACGGCCGGCAGCCCGGTGTCAGCGAAGGCTTCACGCTCGCCGAGGCCGCCCGGTTCATGCGCTCACTCGGCGCGGTACAGGCGCTCAACCTGGACGGCGGCGGCTCCACCGCCATGGCCGTCGGTGGCAGCCTCGTCAACGTCACGTCCGACGCCACCGGCGAGCGTGCCGTCGGCGACACGGTCCAGGTCCTGCCGCGCGCCGGACGGGACTGACCACCCGCGCGCGGCACCGGCGAGGCGCCGCGTCCCCGGGATCGCGTTGAGCTTCGGACCGTCCCCTGCCGAGCCCCCCCGGGGGGAGGCGTCCTCGGCGGCGGTGAGGAGTTCGCCGCCCGTCTGCTCGGTCCCGACCGTACGTACGAGCGCGACCATACAGACCGAGCGGGAGCAGAGGCGCGCGGCTCCACAGAACGTGACACGGCGGCGGTGACGGCGTACGCGCGCTGCTTCGGGATCACGCCCGGTGAGCTGGGTCCACGCCCACAGGGAGGTGGCCGCCTGTCGGCGACGGTCTGCTCCGCGCGCCACCCCCCACGCCCTATAGCTCTATGTGGTCGATCAGTCACTCTTGGTGTGCACGCGTTTGAGGCGGCCCGCTGCGGGCCGCCCTGCCACGCACGTTGAGGCCCCTCTTCCGGGCGTCATCTCGTCCGGTGAGGACGGCGGCTCGACCGCGCGGCCCAGTACCGGTCACCACCGAAGGAGCATCATGCACATCACACGAGGTCTCACCGCCGCGATCGCCGCCCTCGTACTGGCCGGCGCTGCCACCGTCGCCGCCGCGGCTCCTGCTCCCGCGAGGACGCCGCCCGCCGCCACTGCCCTGCTCCGGGCCGCGGCCCCCTCCGCGCTGGCCGATCCGGCCTTCTGCGGCTTCGACTCCCGGCTCACGCCTCCCACGATCCGCGAGGGCGCTGCCGGGGACACGGTGAGTGAGGCCCAGTGCTTGCTCCAGCTCTGGGGCTTCTACGTGGGCCCGAGGGGAGTCGACGGCGTCTTCGGCCCCCTCACCACCAGTGCCGCCAAGGCATTCCAGACCAGTCGCGGCCTGCCCGCCGACGGCATCATCGGCCCGAACACGTGGACCAGGCTGCGCAACGGGTGAGCCCGCCGCGAAGGGGGCCGTAGGGAGGACGACCGGCAGAGTTCGGGCGACTTCGGCTGCTAGCGAGTCGCCGGGGGGAGCCCGTACTCGGCCAGCCACTGGAGCAGATCGTGGCGAGAGGTCTCGACGAGGCGGCCTCCGGTGAAGCGGGTGTCGTCGGTCACCTCTGCCACGCACTCTGGAGGGGGCACGAAGCGCTGTGCCTCCTCGTCGGTCGTGAACTCGCCCTCCGCCAGGACCAGGCCCCGCAGCGGGCCGTCGAAGACGTCAACACCCAGGGGCGGCACGCTGAAACGCGTCTTGGACAGTACCGCAGCCGGCAGTGAGGCGAGCAGTTCGTACTCGGTCGGCGACAAGTACGTATTCGTGATCAGTCCCTGAACCGCGCCCGGCCGGGCGATCGGTACCTTCTGGGTGAGCTTGAGCTCGCAGCCACCGTCCGGCCGCTCGGCGCGGCGCAGACGCAGACGCGTTCCCACCAGATAGCGGTCGGTGATCATCCGGGTGACCGTCACCGTGGCGGGTTCCGGTGCTTCGGCCAGCAAGAACCGTCTCTCCCGTTCGACGCGCGCGTACTTTCCCGGGTGAACCGTCCCGCCTTGAAGCCCGCCGGCCTTGTCCCTCATGAAGCCAGCTTCTCAGCTGGTTCCGCTCCAGACTCCTGCCCGGGGGGTGGACGGCCTCGCACAACCCTTCGGCTCGCCGGCAGGTCCCACAGTCGGCGGCGGGCGGCGGGGCTCCGCGGCCCGGTGCCGTCCGTGTCCGTGTCCGGCCTCGCAGTGAGATCCCGGGAGCCTCACCGTGCGCCAGAACAGACCCTCCGCCACCCGCAGGCCGCGCCGCACCGCCGGCGTCGCCGCCGCGACCCTGCTGCTGACCGTCGGCGCCACCATCACGGCGACGGCCCCGCCCGCCGACGCCGCCCCCGCGCCCATCACGCACGACGACTTCAACAACGACGGCTACCGCGACCTCGTGGTCTCGGCCCCCGGCGGAACCGTCAGCGGGAAGAAGGGCGCCGGCTACGTCGCCGTCCTGTACGGCTCCGCGAGCGGCCTGTCCCTCGCGCACCGGGCGACGTTCAGCATGAGCACCCCCGGTGTGGTGGGCCTCGCCCGGACCGGCGACCACTTCGGGCAGGCCACGGCCACCGCCGACCTCGACCGGGACGGCTACGACGACCTGATCGTCGGCACCCCCGGCACGGACATCGGTGCGGCCGTCGACGCGGGCTCGGCCACCGTCCTGTTCGGATCATCCACCGGGCTGCGCGCCACCGGCAGCAGGGGGCTGCAGGAGATCCTCCCGGTGGCGGGCAACCGGTTCGGGGCCGCCCTGGCCGCCGGCTGGTTCAAGGTGGACGACTCGTCGGTGGCCATCCTGTCCAAGGACACCCTGTGGTCCTTCGGCTTCGAGGTCGTCTCCGACGGCCGCCGGATGGAGACGGACTACACCTCCCTGTCCAGGTTCGTGCCCTCGGACTTCCATCCCACCGCCCTCACCATGGGCGACTACAACAAGGACCGCGCGGACGACCTCGTCATCCTCGGGAGCGGGACGTTCGACAAGGCCGGCGTGTACGGCCGGGCCATGTACGTGTCGGGCGGACGTGGCGGGTGGGCGGACCGCTACGAACTGACCGGCGGCGGCCAGGTCGGCGCCTCGGGGGACGTGAACAAGGACGGCTACACCGACGTCGTCGTCGGCACTCCCGACGACCGGGACTCCCAGGGCCACCTGACCACCCCCGGCGGGTTCTTCGTCCACTTCGGCGGACCGTCCGGGCCGGGCAGCCCGGAGGGCGGATACAACCGTCAGTACTGGACGCAGAACTCGCCGGGCGTCCCGGGCGTCAACAAGCCCGCCGACCGCTTCGGCGCCGCACTCAGCGTCCGGGACGTCGACGGCGACGGATACGACGACGTGGCGATCGGCGCACCGGGCAACGACATCGGCCGCGCCGTCGACGCCGGCAGCGTCTGGGTCATGCGCGGTTCTGCGTCCGGCCTGACCACGAAGGACATCCGTGTGCTCAGCCAGAGCCCACGCGCCGTCCCTGGAAGCCCGGAACGCGGTGACCAGTTCGGCGCCGCGGTACGGCTCATCGACGCCGACCGCGACAAGAGGGCCGGCCTGATCGTCGGCGCTCCCGGCGAGGACAGCGACAACGGCGGAGTGTGGGTGTTCCCCTCCGCCGGCAGCGGGCCCTCTCTCAACCGCTCATGGTCCTTCAACGGCGGCACACTGCACGCCCCCGACCCCGACGCCCGTTTCGGCCAGACCCTTGCCCCGCACGGCCGCTGACAGCAGCCCCGCCGGGCACCGGCAGCCGTCCACACCGTAGTCGGGTCGCGGATGTTCGCTGCCACCTGGGCGTCCCGTCCACTGCGCGGTCGGCACGGGCGGGGCGACAAGCCGGCTGAAGACGAGTCCGGGCCCACCCGCTACGGGGGAAAGCGGTGGGCCCGGACTCGCTCAGACTCCCACGCCGACGCGCTCGGCGCACGGCATTCGCCGCCTTCGGCCGCGCTCGCGTGCAGACCGCCTGGTCGGGTGCGGTCAGGGTGGCCGGCCGTCGACCTCTTCGTCCACACGCACATCGCCGAACCCGACGCCGTCGACGCCGGGCGGCTGGAGAGGGAACACGTCGCGATGCTCACGCGCTGCCTCACGGCGGCACCGAGCCGTGCGCCCGGCTCGGCGACGTGACCGCGCCAGCGCTCTGTCACGGTGGTGCCGGACACGGCAGGAAGGGGCGTCCCCGCCGGGACGCCCCTTCCCTTCACCGCGCTTCGGGACCTACTCGATGTTGATCTTGAAGGTGCTGGTCGTGTTCTTGATGTCCTGGGCGTTGCCGCTCATCCGCAGGTTGCGGAAGGTGGCCTCGCCGACGGCGGGACCCTGGCCGGGCTCGGGCAGTTCGTTGGCCCAGATCCCGAAGCCGGACTTGGCGTCGAAGGCGTCTCCGCTCTTCTTGGAGTTGGTGATGGAGATGTCGGTGAAGATGGTGTCCTTCACCGGGAACTGCGGCTGGCCGCCGACGTAGTTGGTCTGGAACATGACGCCTCCGTAGGTGGAGTCGTCGATGTCGACGTCGTTGACCCTGATGCCCTGGAAGACCTTCGAGGCGGAGAACGCCCAGATGGCGGGGAAGACCTGGGAGCCCCAGAAGTGGCCGCCCGTTCTGTCCAGGGAGACGTTCTCGATCGTCGTGGGATCGGTGCCGAAGCCGTTCATCGGGTAGCCGAAGTCCAGCGAGGAGATCGTGATGCCGGAGTAGACGAGGGTGTCGGCGACGCGGATGTTGCGGAAGGTGTTGTCGTAGCCGCCGTAGACGGCGATGCCGGCCGCGCGCCAGGTGAGGGTGGACGTCAGGTTCTCGTAGAGGTTGTTCTTCTCGTCGGCGCCGCCGGCGTCGATGGCCGAGAAGAGGGCGAAGCTGTCGTCGCCCGTGGCGCGTGCGTCGTTGTTGACGACGTGGTTGTCCGTGGAGCCGTTCGTCATGTTGATGCCGTCGGCGAACGTGTCACGGATGCGGGAGTTCGAGATGGTCATGTTGTCGGTGTTGGCGCCCCAGTAGAGGCACACCATGTGCTCGGCCCAGATGTTGTCGATGGTGATGTTCGAGACGTTGGAGAAGTCGAACACCTTGCCCGGGCCGTCGATCCGGGACGTGTAGTTGCCGAAGTAGGCGAACCCGGCGAACGTCGAGCCGTTGGCCGTGGACTCGGCCCGGAAGCCGATGTCGGTGTTCTCCTGCGAGGAAGGGGCGTGGAAGCGGGTGAACCAGGGCCCGGCTCCGACGACCTTGACCGCCTTGCCGTAGACCTGGAACTTGCTGGAGGTGTCGTAGTCACCGGCGGGCAGGTAGACGCCGACGAGCTTGCCCGTGGTGTCCATGCGGACCTTGTCGAGGGCGTTCTGCACGTCCTGCTGCGTGAAGCCGGCCGGGACCGTGTAGGCGGCCGGGTCCGGGTTCGGGATCTCCGTGGCCTGTTCGGTGTTGATGAAGTCGATGGCGTAGTAGGCGGAGGTGTTGGCGGCGTCCTTCTGGAGGCGGATCTTGGAGCCGGCCGGGACGGTCTTGCCGAGCAGCAGGTTCGCCTCGTCGTAGATGTGGCGCTGGGCACCGGAGCTGGGCGAGTTGCCGGGCGCGGTCTCGCTGCCGTAGAGCCAGGCGTACTTCGAGGTGAGGTCGATCGCCTTGAGGAACTGCCCGTCCACGTAGACGTCGAGGGTGGCGTTGGTGCCGTCCGGGATCGCGAAGCGGGTGACCAGCGTGTTGGTCGCGGCGCGGGTCGTCCACTCGACGTACTGGCCGGTGGCGTCGAGGGTGACCGCCTTGCGGCCGCTCGCCTCGCCGGCGAGGTCGCCGATGGTGCGGTTGGGGCCGACGACCTTGGCACCGCCGCCGACCGTGCCGTCCTCGGCCTCGTACATGTCGTACGGCATGTCGGCGCCGCGGCCGACGAACAGGTTCTGTGTGGTGGTGTTGTTGGTGCGCTTGACCGGCAGTTCGTTGGTGTCGTCGGCGATGACCGTCTTGACGGTGTACTTGCCGTTGACGGCCGTCCAGGAGCCGAGGCTGATCGGTGCGGTCGTCTGCCCGGAGGCGATGGTGCCGTTGTAGGAGCCGCTGAGCGTCTTGACGGTGGCGCCGTTGGCGTCCTGGACGGTCAGCGTGACGCCGTGGGCGCCGGACGCGGAGTCCACCGTCCCCTGGTTCTTGAGGGCGACGGTGAAGGCGACGTTGTCACCGGCCGAGGCGCTGGAAGGCGTCCAGGCGACCGGTGCTGCCACCAGGTCGGAGCTGGAGACGGGCTTGACGACGAGGGCGTCGGAGCGGGTGAAGGTGTTGTTGCCCTCGTTCTGCTCGATGACCTTGTTCGACGGGTCGACCTCGGCGCCGAGCGGGTAGCTGCCCGCGTCACGGGTGCCGATGCTCGCGGTGACCGTCGCGGAGTCGCCCGCCGCGAGGGCGGGAACGTCGGCCGTGGCGGCCTTGGTGCCGCCGAGCGTGAAGTTCAGGTCGGTGGCCTTGGACGCCTTGCTGCCGCTGTTGGTGACGGTCGCGGAGAGGGTGATGGCGTCCGACTCGACGGGAGCCGCAGGTGAGTTGGTGATGCCGGTGACCTTGAGGTCCGGGTTGGCGGCCGGGGTACCGATCACCTGGAGCTCGCCCACCTGGCCGCCCGGGGCGCCGGTGTTGGAGGCGAACTTGAGCTGGATGTCGGCGGCGGCGCCGGAGACGGGGATGGTCACGGTGTTCCCGGTGGCCGGGTTGAACGTGTAGTCCTTCGCCGCGACGAGGCTGGTGAAGGACGTCGCGTCCTGGTCGCGGCCGAGCACCTGGATGTTCTGGGTGCGGGTGGACCAGGCCGGGTCCGGGTTGAGCTTGACGACGACCTGGCTGAGGTCGGCGTTGGCGCCCAGCTTGGTGGTGAGGGTGGCCGGGTAGGCGCCGCCGCCGCTCTCCCAGTAGGTGCCGATCTGACCGTCGTTGGCGTTCGCCGCGACGTAGGTGAAGGTGTACGAGGAGGCCTCGATGGGCTTGCCCTGGGCGAGGTCTGAGCCGCCACCGGATCCGGGCCGGGTGACGCTGTTGCTCGCCACCGACACGTTCCCGGCGGCGTCCTTCGCCTTCACGTAGTAGGTGACCGAGGCCGTCGCCGACGGGGTGTCGGTGTACGTCGTCACGTCGCCCGCCACGGTCTTGACGAGCTGGTCGTTGGCGTAGACGTCGTACCCGGTGACCGCCACGTTGTCGCTCGACGCCTGCCAGGTGAGCTTCACGTCGCTGCCGGACTGCGTATAGGCGAGGTTGCCGGGCGCCGTCGGGGCCTGCGTGTCGCCGCTCGCTCCCTTGCGGGTGACGCTGTTGCTGTTGGCGGAGACGTTGCCCGCCGCGTCCTTCGCCCGCACGAAGTACGTGATGTCGGTACCGGCCGGCTGGGTGTCGGTGTAGGTCAGGACGTTCCCCGCGACGCTCGCCCGCAACTGGCCGTTGGCGTAGACGTCGTACCCGGTCACGCCGGTGTCGTCGGTGGCCGCGCTCCAGGTCAGCTTGATCTGCCCGGTGGCCGGCTCGGTGTAGGCCAGGTTGGCCGGCGCGGTGGGTGCCTGGGTGTCGCCGGTGGCCGGTCCGTAGACCTCCAGCTCGGACGCCTGCCCGGCGGGCCAGCCGTCGTTGGCGGTGAACAGCGCCCGCACGTACCGCGTCGTGGTCGCGTCGAAGGAGATCGTCGCCGTCTGGTCGTTGGAGCTGTTGAAGGCGTACGCCTGGGAAGCCGTCAGGTCGGTGAAGTTCTGGTTGTCGGTGGAGCCCTGGATCTTCAGCGTCTGGTTGCGGCTCGGCCAGCCGCTGGGCAGCCGCAGCGTCACCTGGTTCACCTGGACCGAGGAGCCGAGGTCGACCTTGAGCCACTGCGGGAAGGCGTTGTTGGTGCTCTCCCAGTAGGTGTTGCGGTTGCCGTCACCGGCGTTGGCCGCGCCGTAGACGTCAGCGTGCCCGCTCTCGCTGAAGGGCTTGCCCAGGGCGAGGTTCGGGGTCGAGGCGGCGGTCGTGAGGACCTGCAGCTCGGCGAGCTGGGCGGTGCCGGCGACCGAGTTGGCGCTGAAGTCGGCCCGTACGTACCGGGCGAGGGTCGCGGGGAAGGAGACCTTGACCGTGTTGTCGTTGCCCGGGCTGAAGACGTACTGCGCCGTCGACTTGAGCGTGGCGAAGCTCTTGCCGTCGGCGCTGCCCTGGAGTGCCAGCGTCTGCTTGCGGGTCTGCCACTGCTCGGGCAGCCGCAGCACGACCTCGCGGACCCGCTTGGTCCGCCCGAGGTCGGTCTGGACCCACTGGGCCGACTTCTTCCCGGCCTGCCAGTAGGTGTCGGTGTCGCCGTCGGTGACGTTGACGGCCGCGTGCGCGGCGCGGGCACTGCCCGCCGTGGTCTTGGCGTCCGCGGCGGCATTCGGGCCCCCGGCCGCGTGTGCGCCGACGGCCGGCAGGCCCAGAACCATGACGGCGGAGGCGAGCACAGCGGTCGCTGCGCGTCGTCTCCAGGATCTCGGCTTGTGTCGAGTCATGCGGGGTCACTTCCTGCGGAGGCTCGCACGCCGAAGGGGCTGCGAGGGCGGCTCGTTCCTGACGGAGTGGTGCAGAAAGGTGCGGTGCGGAGCAGTGGCGCTACGCGTCGGGACGGCGGGGCCGGCCCGACGGTCATGGGTGATCCCCGAAGGGATCCGAGGGGGAAGCAATGCGCAGACTTTTGCATTGTTTCATCGAAATATTACAGAGCAGAGTGAGCCCGTCTACAGCCAGGACTGCACAAATTTCACCAGAAGCACCCATGCATCAGTGATGGAGACGGCGCATGCGCCGCGTCGGCGACCGGGAGCCGCCCAACGAGCGGGCAGAAAAGGGAACTTCGCTTGAGGATGCGGGGGTCGACTCCTCACGCAAGTCGCACGCCACACTTGCATCCCACAGCGCAAGCGAACGCAAGCAACGCAAGATTTTGCATCACTCTGCGCCGTGCCCTCGACGGTCGGGAGCGGCTCAGAGCTGAAGATGAGGTGCCCCGCACGCCATTTCGCCCGACGGCCGCAGCACTCCCACGCTTGTGTTCCTGTCGGTACGCCCACGGCATCCGACGGTGACCCACGGGGCCTGGACGATCACCACGTCGCCTTTCGGCCACTTGCGGCCGAGTCCCCACTCGCCGTTGGGCACGGGCGAGTCCAGGACGGGGAGGACGGGGAGGACGGCGAACGCCCCCCGGACCTCGGCGGGTCGGGGGGCGTTCGGTCTGCTGCCGGCTGCGATCCGGTCAGCCGCGCGGGCGCTCGAAGGTCAGGAGCAGACCCTCCACGGCTCCGGGACCTATGCGGCCCTTGACGTCGGCGGAGGTGATGGCCTTGAGGGCCCAGCCGTCCTCGGCATGCTTGTTGAGGACCTTCTCCAGCTTGTCGCTGTCCAGGGCGTCGCCGATCAGCGACTCCCGGAAGGTGACGACCTTGTATTCGTAGGCGTAGGCACTGCTCATGACTGCGGGGTCCTCCTGCCGGCAAAGCCGGGTCGGGGTGGAATCGGCCAGGGCCAGCCAATCATCCCCGGGTGCCGTGGCGCAGCGCCGGGCCGCTGTTTTTCTGCTTCAGGGGCGGTCCACGCAGAAGTGGTAGCAGCCGTGTTCGACGGCGCGCACATGTACCTGGGCGGTCTCGGGGTCGGCGAAGGCCTCGGCCAGCGCGTGTGCGAAAGCCGCCTGGGCGTCGTCGGGGAGCTCCAGCAGGCGACCGCCCGTGATGTGCCCTCGGCCGTCGTAGCGGCGCAGGACGCGCAGCGCGCCGGGGCGCGCCCACGGGTAGCCGAGGTGCTCGCCGGCCGGGCCGCCGCAGTCCTCGGCGTGGACGAAGACGGGCCCCTGCTCGTCGTAGGCCCCGGGATCGGTGCCGGTCCGTGCCGCCCAACGGCGCAGCGGAGCGTAGGAGATCAGAGCGATCCGGTCTCCCGCGGTACTGGACCGCAGGCAACAGCGCAGTGGCGCGCCGCCTTCGTCGTCCAGGTACGGGCTTGGCGGCTTGCCGGCGTCATCACGGACACGGAGTTCCTTGAGCACCGTGGCGGGGATGGGGAGGGGTGGGAAGGTGGCGGTCATGGCGTTCAGCGTGGCGCGGGACGACGCGGGTCGCTGGCGGGAATCGGACTCCGCTGTTCGTCCGGCTCGTCCGCCCGTTCGAAACCCTCTACTGGGGCATGTCGTGAAGCCCACTCGTTGAATCCGCCGCCCCCGCGGACGAAGCGGCCGGACGTGGGTGCTGGAGTATCCGGGAGGGCAGTACCCAGGCAAGGCCGAGCAGTGCGCCCACAGTTGCGATCCACAGGGTGGGGCGCAGGCCGATCGTCGAGCCGAGCCAGCCGCCTGCCAGTGCGCCGACAGGGCGGATGCCGTAGTTGAACAGGCGGGCGGCTCCTGCGGCGCGGGATCGCAGGGCGTCGGGGATCAGCGACGCGGTCAGGGATCAGCGACGCGGTCAGGGATCCGCCGGCGATGTCCAGGAGCATGACGCCGAATCCGGAGCCGAACTCCGCCAGCAGCAGGCATGTTGCCGTGACGGGGACGGGGCCTTGAGCCAGAGGGACCAGGGCCAGTGGCGCGGGGAAGGCGAAGAGGCCGAGGAGTGCCGACCGGCCGGTTCCGAGTCCGCGCACGATCCAGCCTGTCAGCAGGGCTCCGATCACCGAGCCTACGGCGCCGCACCCGAGCACGGCGCCCAGGAGGCCTGGGCTGAGACCGAGTTCGGTGGTGGCGTATAGGACATGGCCCGGCTGCCGTTGAGCAGGGAGTTTCCTTCGACGTAGCGTTCGGCGGGCACCAGGGAGACGAACAGCGCGGCGTTGCACACGGCGAACAGCACGCCCAGGGTGCCGACCGTGAACGCGACCGCGTAGAGCTGGCCGAGGCCGAGCAGGCCCAGGGCCCAGGCGACCGGGACCGAGACCAGTGTCAGCGCCCGCCCGAGGTCGGCGGCGATCATGATGTGCCGGCGTCGCCCGCTGCGGTCCGCCCGGACACCGGCGTGTACCGAGAAGAGCGGGCTCGGCAGGAGACCGGCGGCCGTGAGCCACCCCATCTGCGCGGGACCCGCGTCCAGGACCAGGACGGCGAGCAGGGGCAGGGCGATCTGGGTGATCTGGTCGCCGAAGAGCGAGACGGTCGGCCCGGTCCAGTAGCGGCGGAATGCCCGCTCGCGCAACAGGGCGGGTAACCGCCCGGCCGCGCTCACGCGTGCGGTTCTTCCGCCTCGCCCTGCGTCGGCGTACCGAACTCCCGCGCCGGGTGCCCGAAGTGGACGTACGACACGCGGCGGGCTGCGGCAGGGCGCTGTGCCGGGTTCTCGGCCCGGCGGATGTAGGGCTGGAGCAGCTCCCACACCTTCTCGTCGAGTTCCTTGAGCTCGGCGGCGGTCACGAAGATCGTGGCGTCCCCCAGGGGTGCCGCCTCCTGCCAGTCCGCGGGCTCGGTGTGCCGGTTCTCCAGCCACCGGGTCGCCTCGGTGAAGTACCTCTCGACGACCGCGAGGCCGAGCGCGGTGGCGGCTTCCCGCACCTCGGGGTCCGCCGTGTAGCCGGGCCAGGAGGTGGACGAAGCCGTCGCCCGCCAGGGCTTCTCCCGGCCCTGTCCTTCCTGCGTCTGCTCCGCGAGCCCGTATTTGCCCAGCATCCGCAGGTGGTACGAGCAGCCGGCCACCGATTCCCCCGTCAGTTCGGCCGCCCTGGTGGCGGTCATCGCGCCTTCCCTGCGCAGCAGTCCGATGAGCGTCAGACGGAACGGATGGGCGTACGCCCGGAGCGCGCGCGGGTCGGTGAGCTGTCGCCGGTCCATGATGTAAAGATATCTTTCTAAAGAAACCTTTACAATGAGCCGGCGGCGGCATCACTCACTGCTTGTGTTGTTTTGATCACTTTTCTCCCTTCGGTGAGCAGGGTATTTGTGTTACCCATGAGATGTGCGGGAGAGGGTTCTCGGGACCTGCCCGCATGGACTCGGGAAGATCTGCCGGTACGCGCCGGAGTCAGCGAACTGTGTGAGCCGCATGGACCCCACACCCTCCTCTGCCTCGCCGTTCGACACGGTCAGCGGCGCCCTGGGGGACTACATCCCGAAGGGCGGAGCGACGGCGGTGGGCAAGCGGCACGCCTCAGGGGGCGACGGCGAGGCCGAGGGCGGGGAACAGATCCTCGGGGTGGTCGGTCTCGGCCGGGATCTGAGGATCAACGGCTCCAATCTGGACGCCGCCCCGTTCGCGGGGGTGAGTGCCGCGCCGGGGGCCGCCTTCGCCGATCTGCTGCCGCCCGGGGACGTACCGACGGTCACGCAACGGCTGCGGCGGGTCCTCGAGACGCGGGAGGCGCATGTCGCCCGGGTCCAGCGCCTGCGGCGGGACGACGGGACGGAGCTGGTGGTCTCGATGAGTATCCTGCCGGCCGCACCACCGCAGGAGGGCCTGACGGTCTCGCTGATCGCCATGGCCAAGCGGCTGCACCTGTACGCCTCGGCCACCGCGATCGGGACGTCCCTGGACATCGGGGAGACCACGCAGTCGCTGGCCCAGTCCCTGCTGGCCTGGGGGGACGTGGCCGCCGTCAACCTCGACTACGCCGTGTGGACCGGCGAGGCGGTCACCGAGCAGGCGCAGGACCGTATCCGGCTGCGGCGCGCGGCCCTGGTGCCGGACCGGGCCTGGCCCGAGGGTTACCTGACTCCCGGGGACAACCTCCCCCGGGAGGCGAGCCGTCTGCTGGCCGGTGCGGTCATGCGCGACGACGTTCCGCAGGCGGTCGTCTTCCCGGACCGTGCGGCGATCGAGCGGGCACTGGACGATCCGCGGCTGGTGCGCGCCCTGGTGCCCGGCAACCTGCCGGTGAGCGTCGCCTGCATTCCGCTGGTCGTGGAGGGGCTGGAGGGCACGCCGAGGCCCATCGTGCTGGGCGTGACGGAGGTCTGGCGGCGGCCGGAGTGCCGCTTCGGCGAGGGTGAACTGCTCGACCTGCAGGAACTCGTGGCCAAGACCGCCCGGCACGTGGACCTGGCCCGCCAGCACCAGCGTGAGCACGCCCAGGTGCTGGCGTTGCAGCGGCGGCTGCTGCCGCGGGCCGGCAGCGACACCATCGAGGTCGCCAGTGTGTACGAGCCCACCACCCCGGACAGTGCGGGTGTCGGCGGTGACTGGGTGAACAGCTTTCCGCTGCCGGGGGACCGTACCGCGCTGGTGGTCGGTGACGTCGTGGGCCACGGTCTGGGGGCCGCGGCGGCCATGGGCCAGTTGAGCATGGAGGCACGCGCGCTGCTGTCGGCGGGGCTGGGCCCCGGGGAGGTGCTGGAGCGGCTGGACGAGACCGTCACGCTGCTGGACGACACGGACGCGGGCCTCGCGGCCGGATACAGCGCGCTGGGCTCGACGTGCTGCATCGCGGTCTACGATCCGGTCGACCACCGGGTGCTGATCTCCAACGCCGGCCACCTGCCCCCTGTCCTCGTGCATCCCGACGGCACCGCCGAGACCGTCGCGGCGCAGCCGCACCCCGCCCTCGGAGCGGAGTTCGTCGTCCGGGAGCCGTTCGAGGTGCACGAGTTCGCCGCGCCGCCCGGCTCGCTTCTCGTCCTCTACACCGACGGCCTGGTCGAGGATCCGGCGGCCTCGATCGACGACGGCATCGGCCGGCTGACGGACGTGGTGCGCGAGGTGCATCCCTGGGACGATCTGCAGCAGGCCGCGCGTCGCGTGGTCGCCAGGCTGGGCCCGCAGGAACCGCTGCGCGACGACGTCACCCTGCTGCTCGCCCGGATGGCCGGGCGGCGCAGCCGGGACACCGCGACCTGGCGGCTGCCCGCTCGCGACGACACCGCCGCCCGCGCCCGCTCCCTGGCCTCGCCCCTTCTGCGCCGTTGGCACATCGGCGAACAGGCCCGGGACGGCGCGCTGCTGGTGATCAGCGAACTGGTCACCAACGCCGTCCGGTTCGGCACCGGGCCCGTCACGGTGCGGCTGGTGCGGGCCGGAAGCCGGCTGACCTGCGAGGTCGGGGACACCGGCAACGGCCGGCCGCGCCTGCGCCGCGGTGAGCTGCTCGACGACGGCGGGCGGGGTCTGCACGTCGTCCACAAGCTGACCACGCGCTGGGGGGTGCGGTGGACCGACACCGGCAAGGCCGTCTGGGCGGAACTGGAGGGGTAGCGCCCGTGCCGCACCGAGAGCCGGTGCCGCAGCGAGAGCCGGTGCCGCACTGAGAGCAGCGGGCTTTCCGCTACAGCCACTCCCCTTCCAGGGCCGTGGCCGTCAGCCCGGGCGCGGCCGCGTAGAGCACCGTACGGCTGCCCGACTTCTGGCCGGCGTCGTGCGCACGGCGCAGGATGTCGAGTACGGCGGCACCGCCGCGGTTGCCCGTGGTGTAGCTGTCCCGGCTGTGGGCCAGCAGTCCCTCCGGCCACCACCCGGGCATCGTCTGCTCCATGTACTCCAGCACCCGCGTCCCGCCCGGATGCGCGAGCAGCAGATCGGGATGCCAGGAGTGCCCGTCGTCCCGGTGCCGCGCGCGCAGCCACTCCCACATCGCGGCCACCGTCTCCTGGACGGCGCGTGGCCCCCGGCGGTCCATCACGAAATGCGTGCCGTCCTCCCGGGTCTCCAGCCGGTGCAGGTCGGTGGTGCCGGGCAGGGTGTGGTGCCAGGCCGCGTCCAGCCGCAGGACCGACTCCGGCCGGGGGCGTCCGGTGACCGCCACGGCGACCGCGGTGTCCGCGAAGAGCAGCCGCACGATCAGTGATTCCAGCGTGTCGTCGGCGGGCTGGTAGGTGGTGCTCAGCGCCTCCGATATCACGACCAGCACCACCCGGTCGGGGTCCGCGGCGACCAGGTCGGCCGCCAGCGCCAGCGACCGGGTGCCGGCGATGCAGGCCCACTGGGTGGCCGGCAGCAGCAGTACGTCGCTGCGCAGCCCGAGGCGGTTGAGGAGGGAGAGGTCCAGCCCCGGCAGGGCCGGGGTGGTGGAGTGACTGGTGATCAGGCAGTCGACGTCGGCGGTGTCCAGTCCGGCGGTTCGCAGGGCTTCACGGGCTGCGCGCTCGGCGTAGGTCTGCACGGCCGCCCAGGCCGGCGCGGTGCGCTCCTGGATGGTCTGCGGCGCCGGTATCGCCTCCAGCGCGGCGATCGCGCGGTTCACCTCCTGCTCGGTGAACCCGTGGTGGGCCAGTGCCGCACGGGCCGGTCCGGTGCCCGGAGTTCGCAGGCCCGTCCCGCTGCCGGGCGCGGCGGCCGTCTCCAGCGGGAGCATCCACCCGCGGGAGTCGATCCCGGTACTCGCGGCGATGCCGTCGATCCGGGAGAGCCACGGCGCCTGCGGATGCCGGCTGCGCACCTCGGAGAGGATCTCGCCGGTCTTCACGGCATGTTCGCCTTGTACTACGGCTGGAGGAGTCAGATAGGCGCCCATAGCACGCATCTTTCACAGAAAGCCATTAAATGGGTGAAGTGTCCGAAACATGCCTGATTGCACAGGCTTGTGGTCAAGACACTGTCATTGCAATGTACTTCGCATTCGACAACTCCCGGGTTGCCTCATGTGCCAAGAAAGCCACGACAGTTCCTTCCGGCACTTGCGCGACAGAGGCGCGGGGCCACCCGGACCAGATCGTTGCGCCGCAAACTCCTTGCACCTTTGGGGAGTTGAGCGCCGCACGGATCGAGCCGCGGCCCGAGACCGACGCCACCCATGAAGTGCGTCACAGTCGCGCCCCGTGCGGGCGGGCCAACCGGCGGGCGGCCTGGGGCTCATGGGGTGTGCGACGGCGCACTTTTCGAACGAATCGCGCCACCCCGCACTCCGCCCATGCTTCATCACCTCCCGACCGAGATCCCAACGTCAGCCCCGCGCACCGCGGACCGCACGCACCGACTCCGGCCGCACCCCTGGCGGACCACGCCCACGCCGGAGACCATGGCGCCCTGCTCACCCGACCGCTCCCCCAGGAGACCGCACCCCGGACGACCGGCGCATACGGCTTCCCACGACCTCCAGGCCGCACGATGTGCGGCTACCCGAACCGCTCTCCCCGCTCGCGACCCGTCACGGCCGGGTCCGCGGTCCCCACCGAGGAGTTGTCGAAATGTCCTATGATGTCCCCGATTTACCCTCGGACCGGTTTCCCTACGACCGCCCGTCCCCGACCTGGTCGACCGGCGAGGAGCCGTACGACACCCCTCCGGCGGGCCCTCGCTCCGGTGCCCACCGCACCCTGCGCCTGCTGCGCCGGGCGTACCGCTGGCACCGGCGAGTGGCGACCGTCACCGCGCTCGGCTACTTCGCCGCCTTCCTGACGCTGACCGTCAAGGCACCTTCCCTGATGGCCCGCCCCGGCCCCGGCGGCCTGCCCACCGGACTGGTCCTCGCCCTCGTCCAGATCCCTGTGACCTGGCTGGCGGTCCTTCTCCACGAAGCCGCCGCGCACCGCTTCGTGGATCCGCTGGCGCGCCGCGCCCGCCGTCAGACGGGCGTGGCCGTCGCGGAGCGGGAGCAGGCGCCGTGACCGGTTTGGGCGGCTCCGCCCAGTCCTGGTCCCTCGTCGCGTTCTGCTCGGTCGTCGCCCTCACCCTGCTGCTGTGCGTGCTCACCGGCCCGGAGGCGGACGACCTCGCCGAGTTCTACACCGGCTACCGGACCCTCTCACCGTTGCGCAACGGGCTGGCCATCGCCGGGGACTACATCTCCGCCGCCACCGTCCTCACCATCGGGGGGATCATCGCCCTGTGCGGCTACGACGGCATCGTCCTTGCCCTCAGCGCCCTGCTGTCCCTGCTCCTGCTGATGTTCCTGCTGGCCGAACCCCTCCACAACACCGGCCGCTACACCATGGGCGACGCACTCGCCCGCCGCCACCCGGCCCGGTCGGTCCGCGTCACGGCCTGCCTGGTCACCCTGACCGCGCTCGTCCCGATGATGGTCGTCCAGCTCGCCGGTGTCGGTGAACTCCTGGCGTACGTCCTCGGGTTCTCCGACACCGGAATGCAGAACGGGTGCGTGGCCGGGGCCGGTGTCCTCATGATCAGTTATGCGGCGCTCGGCGGGATGCCCGGCACCGCGCTGGTCCAGATCATCAAGACCGTGGCGCTGCTCGGCTCGGGGCTGGTGGTGAGCGTGCTGATCCTGCGCGCGTTCGACTGGCAGCCCCAGGCGCTGTTCCACGCGGCGGCCGGGCGGAGCGGGGCGGGTGACGCCTATCTGACCTGGGGGCTGCAGTACTCCAGCAGCCCGCATCCGGCCCTGGACATGGCAAGCACCCAGTGCGCCATCGTGCTGGGCGGCGCCTGCCTGCCGCACGTCACCATGCGGATGTACACGGCGGGCACCCCGCGCCAGGTCCGCCGGGCGATGTCCTGGGCGGTCTCCTCCGTGACCCTTTTCGTCCTGATGCTCACGCTGATCTGCACCGGCGCGACCGCGCTGGTCGGTCACGACCGCATCGTCGCCGCCGACGCGCACGGCACGACCGCCTATCTGCTGGGTGCGCGTGCCGCGTTCGGAGCCGGTCTGTCCCGGCCGGAGAGCCTGCTCTTCGCCACCGTCACCACGGCCGTCTTCCTCACGCTGCTCGCCTCCGTCGCAAGCATGACGCTGGCCTGCGCCAACACCCTCGCCCACGACCTGACGGCGTCCCGCGCCACTCCCCCGGCGCCGGCCCGGGAACTGACCCTCGCCCGGTGCAGCGCCCTCGCCGTGGGCATCCCCACCATCCTCCTGGCCGTCCTCGCCCAGCACCGCAGCCTTCAGCCGCTGGCGACCGTCTCCTTCACCCTCGGCGCCTCGGCCATCGCTCCCGCGCTCCTCTACGCCCTCTTCTGGCGCCGTTACACGCGCACGGCGCTGCTGGCGACCCTCGTGGTGGGTTCGCTGACCGTGCTCGCCCTGGCCCCCGGCACCACCCTGGTCTCCGGGACTCCGCTGTCCGCCTTCCCGGACGCCGACTTCGCCTGGTTCCCCTACAACACGCCCGCGCTCGTCTCCGTGCCGGCGGGCTTCCTCGCCGGCTGGCTCACCACCGTTCTGGCCGGCAGGCGGTCCGCCGACCGCGAACGCAGCCGCTACGCGTCCCACGAGCGCCACCTGCTCACCGGCCCGCCGCCACGCCGCTCGCCCCGGTAGGGAGTCGTCGGGCTCGGAGACAGGGCGCGAGAGGTCGCTCCCCCGCCCCGGGCCGCCGAGCACGCACCGGGTCGGGGTCGGACGGACCTCTTTGCCGGACAGAACCTACTTGGCCGGGGGCCGGTCCTGCAGGCCGGTGGTCATGGACGTGGCAGCCGCGTTGAGACCCGCCACCGCGGCCTTGGGCAGCGCCCCGGCGACCTTGGTGGCGAGGTCGCGGGAGGGGCCGGGGCCGGTTCCGTCCGCGTGGGCAGGGGCGGCGAGAGCCACGCCCGTCAGAGCGAGCGCGGCGGCAGTGATGATCCTCTTCATGCCTTGAGGAACGATCGTCCCCGGCCGGGGACACGACCGGCGGCGGGCCGCCTCGGAAAGCGTCCCCGTCTCCCGAGTGGCGGCTCCGGCCCGGTGGGACCAGGCTGGATCCCGGAGAGCCGGGCCGGACCACCGTCGGCACGCGGCTCGGGCACCGGGCGCCGGGCGCTCGGTGTTTGCCTCGCCCACGCCGGGTCACCCGCTCGCTGAGAGCCGGAGGGCTCCGGACAACACGAAGGATGCGGGGACGCGAGCGCGCCTGTACGGCGCCGCCCCGGGGCGCGGCCATGGGCGCCCCGACCGGCCCCCGGTCCCAGGACACCGGACACCGGTCCCCGGGCACCGCGAGGACTGCGAGTCCCCGCAGAGACCGGCACCGACTGCTCCGTGCGGAGAAAGGCAGAGTCATGACGCAGAAGCCACCCCTCACCACGACCGACTCCGGTGCCCCCGTAGAGAGCGACGAGCACTCGCTGACCGTGGGGCCCGGGGGACCGGTCCTGCTGCAGGACGCCTATCTGATCGAGCAGATGGCACAGTTCAACAGGGAGCGGATCCCCGAGCGCCAGCCGCATGCCAAGGGGAGCGGCGCGTTCGGTCACTTCGAGGTGACCGACGACGTCAGCGCCTACACCATGGCAGGTCTCTTCCAGCCCGGCACCCGCACCGACCTGGTCATTCGCTTCTCGACGGTCGCCGGTGAACGTGGCAGCCCCGACACCTGGCGCGACCCCCGCGGCTTCGCGGTGAAGTTCTACACCAGCCAGGGCAACTACGACATGGTCGGCAACAACACGCCGGTGTTCTTCGTGAAGGACCCGATGAAGTTCCAGCACTTCATCCGGTCCCAGAAGCGCCGTGCGGACAGCAACCTGCGCGACCACGACATGCAGTGGGACTTCTGGACGCTCTCCCCGGAGTCCGCCCACCAGGTGACGTGGCTGATGGGCGACCGCGGCATCCCCCGGACCTGGCGCCACATGAACGGCTACACCTCGCACACGTACATGTGGATCAACGCCAAGGGCGAGCGGTTCTGGGTGAAGTACCACTTCAAGACCGATCAGGGCATCGAGTTCTTCACCCAGCACGACGCCGACCAGATGGCCGCCGTCGACACGGACTACCACATGCGCGACCTGTTCGAGCACATCCGTGACGGCCAGTACCCCAGCTGGACCCTGTACGTGCAGCTCATGCCGTACGCGGATGCCGCGGGTTACCGCTTCAACCCGTTCGACCTCACCAAGGTGTGGCCGCACGGTGACTATCCGCTCATCCCGGTCGGGCGGATGACCCTGGACCGCAATCCGACCGACAACCACGCCGAGATCGAACAGGCGGCGTTCCAGCCCAACAACTTCGTTCCCGGGATCGGGCCGAGCCCGGACCGCATGCTGCTGGCCCGGCTGTTCTCCTACGCGGACGCCCACCGGCACCGGATCGGAGCCAACTACCAGCAGCTCCCGGTGAACGCCCCCGTCGTCGACGTCCACACGTACTCCAAGGACGGGGCGATGGCCTACCGGAAGACGTCCGACCCGGTGTACGCCCCGAACTCCAAGGGCGGCCCCGTCGCCGACCCCGCCGCCTTCGGCCCGCCGCCCACCTGGGAGGCCGACGGCGAGCTCGTCCGCGCCGCGTACGTCTCCCACCCCGAGGACGACGACTGGGGCCAGCCCGGCACCCTGGTCCGGGAGGTACTGGACGACGCCGCCCGCGACCGTCTGGTCGACAACGTCGTGGGTCACCTGCTCGACGGCGTCAGCGACCCGGTCCTCCAGCGGGCGTTCACGTACTGGTCGAACATCGACGAGACGATCGGCAAGCGCATCGCCGACGGCGTCCGCGCCAAGGGTGACTAGCAGGACCTCGCGGCCGCCGAACAGGAAAGGTGGCGGGGGGGGGCGCGGGGGCGCCCGGGCCGGAGTG
>NZ_JBEOYD010000031.1:0-132044 GCF_040296885.1 Streptomyces sp. NPDC001980
GGGCCCCCCCCGGCCCCCCCCGGCCTAACCCCGGGGGGGGGCCCCGGGGGCGGGGCCGCCCCCCGGGACCCGGGCTGTGGGTGCTACGGCTGTCGCCGACCGCAGCCGTCGCACCCGCAGCGCAGCACCCGTACCCGTACCCGCGGATGCGCCGCCGTGGGGGTCCGCGCGTACCGCATCCCGCTCACGCGTACTGGACGCGGATCTTCGCCCCGTCCCCCGGCACCCCGTCCCGGACATCGACGTAGGCGCACACCTGGCGCGTGAACCACAGCCCCTGCCCCGGCTCCGCTTCCCCGCCGGGCGGCGGCACGAACCCGGCGAGCGGGTCGGCCACCGCCCGGCACAGCCGCAGCTCGCAGACGCAGGCCGGGGCCTCGCCCCAGGCGAGGATCTCGACGACCGGCCCGTGCGCGGCCGCCGCCGCCCCGACGGCCCGGCCGAACAGCCCGGCGTCCACCGCCGGGAGCCCGCGCCCGGCGGCCCAGGCCCCGACCGCCTCCGGCGCGGGCAGCCGGGCCGCGGACTGCGGCGGCGGGGGCAGCGGTACGGCGTCCAGCTCCCGCACCAGGACCGGTGGCTGCTCGTACACCCCCGTACCCGGGTGGGCCCGCCGGGCCGCGTCGACGACGGCCGGTCCTGCCGTACGGGTGTCGTACGCGCACAGGGCGGTGGTGGCGAAGGGGGCGAACAGCAGGTTGGCGAGGGACTCGTAGCGGATCCACTCGGTGCTCTCCCGTGCCGAACGGCCCGCACGCCCCGCCCAGTCGGGCTCCATGAGGAGGTGGACCCGGCCGCCGGGCCCGGCGTTCGCCGCGAGGTAACCGGCGCCCTGGGCCACGGCGTTGGCGGCCGTACCGGTGTACCAGTCGGTGTGGTCGACGAAGCCGACGTCCCGGGCGTCGGCGCCGAGCGCGTCGCGCAGGACGGCCAGCAGGCCGGGGGCGGCGATGGCGACGGGCGGGGGCTCGTCGGGGGCGGCGAGGCCCTCGGCGAGGAAGGGCAGGGCGGCGGCGACGAACGCGTCGTCCGAGCCGAACACGGCCATCCGGTGGTCGAACTGCCCGTGGGCCGCGGCGGGGCGCGCGCCCGTACTGGTACTCATCGGGTCTCCTGTGCGTCAGCGCCGGGCGGTCACCCGGGCGGCGATCTGGCTGCGGTTGCTGAAGCCGAGCTCGCCGAGGGCGCGTTCCGCAGGGCCCTCGGCGGTGCGGCGGGCGATGACCGGCCGGTGTACGGCCAGTTCCGTGACCTCCGTCTCACGACGGGTGAGCCGGACGGACGCCGTCCGCACCTCGGGTTGACGGGGCGGGGGTTGTGGTTCCTCACCGAGGGCGTACGCCATCACGTCCGCCAGGCCGAGTGCGCCGCCCCGGCCGTACGCCCGCTCGTACTCCCCCGGCCCCAGGACCGCCCGGGCGCGGTTCTCGCACGCACGGCGGGCCGGGTCGAGGGCGGCGGAGCCCCAGCGGTCGCGGCCGATGCCGGACCGTACGCGGTCGGCGCCGCCGAGCGGGACGGCGGTGCGCTCGGCCGCGCCGAGGCCGTCGGCGATCCTCCCAGCAGGTCGCGGCCGAGGACGCGCATCCGGACGACGGCGAACTCGATGGCGAGCGGGAGCCCGTCGAGGCGACGGCACAGGCGGGCCACGGCGGCGCGGTGGGCGGGGGTGAGCCGGAAGCCGGGGAGCACTGCGGCGGCGCGGTCGGCGAAGAGGGCGGGGGCCGGCTGGGGGGGTCTCGCCGACCCCGCCGGGTCCGGTGAACGTGACGAGGCGGGCCTCGGCCGACAGCTCGCGGCCCGCGGCCTGTTCGTCTCTCCGGTCGACGAAGCTGGTCGTCCCGACCGGCTGACGGCAGCCCCCGCGCGGCGCCGATCCGCCCATGATCAGCCAGCCCTCCTCTTGGCCGTCCGACCACGGTCTCCCGGCGGACCGGGAGAACGCACACGGACGTCACGCGGGTGGGTGCACTTCGGCGGGGGCCGCTTGCGGCGGCATGTACGCGCGTACACTGCGCGGCCGATTCACGCGGCCAATTTTACTATCTTGACCTGTCCATGCCATTCCCTGGACGATGAGCGGCACTCGCACAGCCATCACACAGATACGTAGGTACGTCGCACTGAACCACCCCCACCTCCCCAGGAGACTTCATGCGACTTCGCATACGCGGCTCCGGCGCCCGCACCGGCAGACGGACCGCCGCGCTCGGCGCCCTGCTGGCCCTCACCCTCGCGGCCCCCGTGTCGGCGACGGCGACCCACGCGAGCGCCGACAGCGCCCGCCCGTCCGCCCCGTCGGCGGACGACGTCCGGCAGTACGAGATCCACCAGAGCACCACCCCGGTGACCCGCGCGGCGATCCAGCAGGCCGGCGTCTCCGTGGACGAGGCCGACGAGGAGACGGTGGTCGTCTCCGGGCGGCCCGCGCAGATCGCCGCGCTGAAGCGCCTCGGCTACGACGTCACACCACTCGGCGCGGCCCCGGACCGGTCGTCCGCCGCCGACCAGCTGCGCCTGTTCGACTTCCCGACGGCCGACTCGAAGTACCACAACTACGCCGAGGCGAACGCCGAGATCGACCAGCGGCTCGCCGCCTACCCCTCGATCATGAGCAGGCAGGTGATCGGCAAGTCGTACCATGGCCGGGACATCGTCGCGATCAAGGTCAGCGACAACGTGGCGACGGACGAGAACGAGCCCGAGGTCCTGCTCACCTTCCACCAGCACGCGCGCGAGCACCTCACGGTGGAGATGGCGCTGTACCTGCTGCGGGAGCTGGGCGCCGGATACGGATCGGACTCCCGGGTCACGAACATCGTCAACAGCCGGGAGATCTGGATCGTCCCCGATCTCAACCCCGACGGCGGCGAGTACGACATCGCCACCGGCTCGTACCGGTCGTGGCGCAAGAACCGGCAGCCCAACTCCGGTTCGTCGTACGTCGGTACGGACCTGAACCGGAACTGGAACTACAAGTGGGGCTGCTGCGGCGGCTCCTCGGGCTCCACGTCCTCGGAGACCTACCGGGGCGCGGCCGCCGAGTCGGCGCCGGAGGTGAAGGTGGTCGCCGACTTCGTACGCAGCCGGATCGTCGGCGGCAAGCAGCAGATCAAGGCGGGGATCGACTTCCACACGTACAGCGAGCTGGTGCTGTGGCCGTTCGGCTACACGACCGCCGACACGGCCACCGGGATGACCGCGGACGACGCCGCCGCGTTCAAGGCGGTCGGGCAGAAGATGGCGGCGAGCAACGGCTACACGCCGGAGCAGTCGAGCGATCTGTACATCACCGACGGCTCGATCGACGACTATCTGTGGGGCACCCAGAAGATCTTCGACTACACCTTCGAGATGTACCCGACGTCCAGTTCCGGGGGCGGCTTCTACCCGCCCGACGAGGTGATCGAGCGGGAGACCTCCCGGAACCGGGACGCGGTGCTCCAACTGCTGGAGAACGCGGACTGCATGTACAGGTCGATCGGGAAGGAAGCGCAGTACTGCGGGTAGCCGACGGGTGAGCCCCTCCAGCGGTGGGGCAGCCACCGGGGCCGGAGCGGCTCGGTCGTGGACGGGACGGGACTACTCCTTGCGGAGGGCCTCGTCCTTGTCCGCGGCCTCGTCCACGGCCTTGTCGCCGTCTTCGGCTTCGGCTTCGTCCGCGGCCTTGTCCTCCGCTTCCGCCTCTGCCTCCTGGACGTCCTCGGCTTCCTCTTCCGCACCGTCGTCGAAGTACGCGTCGAGGACCTCGTCCAGCTGCTCCTCCCACTCCTTGAAGCGGGAGCGGGACGTCGCCTCGATCTCGATGGGGTACCAGCGGCGGTCCGGGGTGTGGACGGTGATCGTGAAGCGCCTGCCGAAGCGTGGCGCCTCGGTCTCGACCGCGCCGATCTCGTCCCAGCGGAACTCGCACTTCTCCTCGTCGAGGCTGAGGCGCACGCCCTGGTGGTCGGCCACTATCCGGGCGCGCCGGTCGGCGGCCTCGAAGGCGGGGCCCTCGGAGGTCTCCTCGTCGTCCGCATCCACGTCCGCGTCGGCGTCGGCGTCGGCGTCGGCGTCGGCGTCGGCGTCGGCGTCCGCGGCGTCGTCGTCCGCCGTGGCCTCGGCATCGGCCGCGGCCACGGGTTCTGCCGCCGCCTCCGCCGCCACGGCCTCCTCGGCCTCCGCCGGCCGGGCGTCCTCCGGCTGCGCGTCCGCCGGCTCGGCGGACGCGGGTGAGGTGAGCCCGGGGATGAAGGCCGGGTCGAATCCGGCGCCCTCCAGGGGCTGGCTGTTGGCTCCTATGCGCTGCTCCACAGCGGGCAGTATGGTCCAAGAACCTGTGCCGGACACAGCCAGCCCCGGACTTCGTTATCAGACGCCTACACGAAGACGCTGAGCACGCCCGCCACCGCGAACCCCACCACCGACAACACCGTCTCCAGCACGGTCCAGGTCTTCAGGGTGTCCCGCTCGCTGATGCCGAAGTACTTGGCGACCATCCAGAATCCGCCGTCGTTGACGTGCGAGGCGAAGATGGAGCCGGCCGAGATGGACATGATGACGAGGGCGACGAAGGCCTGGGAGTGGTGGCCCTCGGTGAGGAGCGGGGCGACGATGCCGGCCGTCGTCACGATCGCCACCGTCGCGGAGCCCTGGGCGACCCGCAGGACCACCGAGATCAGGTACGACAGGACGATCACCGGGAGGCCGACGCCGTTGAAGGTGTCGGAGAGGGCCTGGGCGACGCCGCTCGCCTTCAGCACGGCGCCGAAGATCCCGCCCGCGCCGACCACCAGCAGGATGTTGCCGACCGGCTTGAGGGACGCGGTCGACACGGTCTCCAGGGACTTGCGGGACCAGCCGCGCCGGATGCCCAGCAGGTAGTAGGCGAGGACCAGGGCGATGGTGAGGGCGACCATCGGCGTGCCGAAGAACTCGAGCACCGAGCGGCCGGTGGAGGGGTCCAGGGCGATGGAGGAGAAGGTCGCGGCGAGGATGAGGACGAGGGGCGTGCCGATGATCGCCAGGACCGTGCCCAGCGGGACCGGCTTCTCCTGGGGCTCCACTCCGGCCGCCCGCTGCTCCGCCACCACCGCCTGCCTGGCCTCCTCGGCCGCCTCGACCATGTCCTGCGGTACGGCGACGAAGATCCGCCTGCCGACCCACGCCGAGTACGCCCATGCGGCCAGCACCGCCGGGATGCCGCAGACGACGCCCATGAGGATGACCCAGCCGAGCTGGACGTGCAGCAGCGCGGCGGCGGCCACCGGGCCGGGGTGCGGCGGCAGGAAGGCGTGGGTCATGGAGAGGCCGGCGAGGAGGGGGAGGCAGTAGAGGAGGATCGACTTGCCGCCGCGTTTGGCCGCCGCGTAGACGAGGGGGGCCAGGACGAAGATGCCGACGTCGAAGAAGACGGGGATGCCGAAGATCAGGCCGGTGAGGCCCATGGCGAGCGGCGCCCGCTTCTCCCCGAAGAGGTTGAGGAGACGCGTCGCCAGAACCTCCGCACCGCCGCTGACTTCGAGGATCGCGCCGAGCATGGTGCCGAGCCCGATGATGATCGCGACGTGGCCGAGGATGCCGCCCATGCCGGACTCCACGGTGGAGACGGCGTCCGAGCGCTGGACGGTGCCGAAGAGTTCGGTGACCGAGAGACCGGCGAGCAGGCCGACGGCTATGGAGACGGCGAGGAGGGCCACGAAGGGCTGGAGCCGCGCCTTGATGATGAGGAAGAGGAGCAGGGCGATGCCGATGGCGGCGACGGTGAGGAGGCCGGCGGTGCCGTCGAGGAGGAGGAGCAGGCCTCCGGTGTGGGGTGGGGTCGTGGGGGTGGCGGAGGCGGCGAGCGGTAGGGACATGTGGGGGTCCTCTGCGTAAGTTCATCGTGCTTTCGGGCAGGGCGGATCGCGGCATGGCACCCGAGGGGGCGCCATGCCGTGCAGGACGTGCGGGAGTTGAGGGGGTGTCGGCCTCGGCCTCGGTCTCAGCCGAGGACGGCGAGGGCGTCGATCTCGATGAGGAGGCCGGCGGGCAGACCGACGTACACGGTCGTGCGGGCGGCGGGCGGGGCGGTGAGCGCCTGCTCCTCGAAGTAGGTGTTGTAGATGCCGTTCATCTCGGCGAAGTGGTCCACGTCCGTCAGATAGACGCGAATCATCATGACGTCGTCCCAGGAGGCGCCGCCCTCCTCCAGGATCGCCTTGACGTTGGCGAGGGTCTGCAGGGTCTGCTCGCGCAGCGTGGGGCCGGCCGGGGTCGGGGGCTTGCCCTCCTCGGCGGGCAGGAAGCCGACCTGGCCGGCGACCTGGAGGATGTTGCCCTTGCGGACGCCGTGCGAGAACTTCGCGGGCGGGGTGGTGTGGGTCGTGGGGGTGAGCGCGATCTTCTCGGTCATCTGGTGCCGGCTTCCTTGATCGGTGTTCTGCCTGAGTACTCGCCGCTGATCGCGTCCGCCGTGCGGCGCACCTGCGGGAGCAGGGTGAGGAGTTCGTCGGCGGTGACGACGACGTTGGGCGCGGAGACCGACATCGCGGCGACGACGCGCCCGTCGGCACCGCGGATCGGTGCGGCCACGCAGTTGATGGACTCCTCGTGACCGCCGAGGTCGGTGGCCCAGCCCTGTTCGCGCACCTTGGCCAGTTCCCTGAGGAACGCCTCCGCGTTGGGCGTCGAGCGGGCCGTGTACATGGGGTAGTCGAGCTTGTCGGCGAGGGCCCGCCGCTCGGGCTCGGGCAGGTCGGCGAGGAGCAGCTTGGCGACGGCGGCGACGGTGATGGCGACGGGCTTGCCGATCCGCGAGTACATGCGCACCGGGTAGCGGCTCTCGACCTTGTCGATGTAGAGGACCTCGCCCTCCTCGAACACGGCGAGGTGCACGGTGTGCCCGCAGGCCGTGTTGAGGCGGGCCAGGTGGGGGTGGGCGATCTCGCGGACGTCGAGGTTCTCCATCGCCTCCTGGGCGAGGGCGAAGAGGCGGGCGCCGAGGCGGTAGCGCTGGTCGGACTGGCGGTAGACGAGCCCGTGTTCGTGGAGGGTGCGCAGCAGCCGCAGTGCGGTGGACTTGTGCACGCCGAGGCGGTCGGCGACCTGGCCGAGGTCGGCGGGGCCCTCGGCGAGCAGCGGCAGGATGCTGAGCGCTCGGTCGACGGTCTGGCTCATGGGGTGCGTACCTCCTCTTCGGCCGTGTCGGCTTCGGTCCAGCCGGGGCCGAGTCGAAGTCTCTCCCACGCGTCGGCGTCCAGGGCGGTCAGCCGGTCGGTGGTGTCGCGGGCGGGGGGCGGGGCGAGGTCGGCGGGGGTGGTCAGGGCGGCGGCGGCGAAGAGGTGGCCGAGCCTGAGCGTCTGCCTGACCGGCAGGCCGCGCAGGATGCCGGAGAGGAAACCGGCGGCGAAGGCGTCCCCTGCGCCGACGGTTGCCACGACGTCGACGGCGGGGGCGGGTTCGAAGGTGCCGGGGGTGGGGGCGGGTTCGAAGGTGCCGGGGGTGGGGGCGGGGGGCGGGGTTTCGCTCGCCCGCGCTTGCGGGGTGCCGCTGCGATGGGACGCGGCTGGGCAGCGCCCCGTGAGGGGCGCGGGGCTGTTCTCGATTTGCGGCTGCCGCCGCGTGGGCGCGACCAGCCCCCACCGGGCCGCGGCCGACACGAAGGCCGTCGCCCCCGCACCTCCCTGCTTCACCACCAGCACCTCCGGCTCCGGCAACAGTTCCCGGACCGCCGACGGCCCTCCCGTCACCCCCCACGCCTCCTCCGCCTCGTCCTCCCCCACGAAGACGAGGTCGGCCCGGCGTGCCAGCTCCAGCAGGATCTGCGAGCCGTCACCCGAACCCCACAGCCCGGCCCGGTAGTTCACGTCGAACGACACCAGTGGCCGCTCCCCGGCGGGAGCCGTCAGTTCGCGCAGCAGCCCCCGGCAGCCCTCCGACAACGCGGCCGTGATCCCCGACAGGTGCAGGATCCGGCCCGCGCGCACCGCCGCCAGGTCCACCGTCGCCGCCGACATCGCGGACGCCGCGGACCCCGCCCGGTAGTACGCGACCTCGTGCGCGTCCGTCGCCCGGTCACCGGCCGTACGGAAGTAGACCCCCGTGGGCCGCGCCGGATCGCGGCCCACGGACGAGACGTCCACGCCGTACGCGGCGACGGTCTCCATCAGGTGGTCGCCGAACCCGTCCGCCCCGACCCGGCTGACCCAGCGCACGGCGTGCCCGGCGGCGGCGAGCGCACACGCCACGTTGGACTCCGCACCGCCGATCGCCCGGTCGAAGGACGGCACGTCCGCGAGGCTCCCCGGCCGGGTGGGCAGAAACGTGACCATGGACTCGCCGAGCGCGACGACGTCCACGGCGTCAACGGCGCCGGTGGCCTTCACGATGGTCGTGGCTCCTCGTCGTCGGGAAAGGGGCGCTACGGGCTCCATTGACCCGGCGTTGGCGTGGATGTTAGACAGCGGTAAGCGATATACGCAATGGACGTTGCACACCATGCAACCAACCTGATCAGGGAGGCCCCGTGTCCCTCGACACCGGCACCGAAGCGCTCGCCCGGCTCGCGGAGGAACGCGTCGACCACCGTTTCAAGGGCCTCCCGCCGGACGCCGAGGGCCTCACCGTCGGCGAACTGGCCGCCCAGCGCCGCAACCTGTTCTCGGGCGGCTTCGCGACCCCGGTGCTGGCCCTCTCCGCCGAGCGCCTGGAGCACAACCTCGCGCTGATGGAGTCGTACACCGAACGGCACGGCCTCGCCTTCGCCCCGCACGGCAAGACCTCGATGGCCCCGCAGCTCTTCCACCGGCAGACCGGGCGCGGGGCGTGGGGCATCACCCTCGCCGTGCCGCACCAGGTGCGGGTGGCGCGGGCGTTCGGCACCCGTCGGGTCTTCCTCGCGAACGAGCTCGTGGACGCCCCGGCGCTCCGCTGGATCGCCGCCGAGCTGGAGCGCGACGCGGACTTCCGGTTCGTCTGTTACGTCGACTCCGTGCGCGGGGTCGAGCTGATGGACGCGGCGCTGCGCGGGACCGGCCGCCCCGTGGACGTCGTGGTCGAGCTCGCCGCCGGGGAGGGCGCCCGTACCGGGGTCCGTACCGAGGCGGAGTGCGCGGCGGTCGCGGACGCGGTGGCCGGGACGGAGACGCTGCGGCTGGTCGGGGTGGCCGGGTACGAGGGCGAGGTCCCGCAGGCCGACCCGGACCGGGTGCACGGCTATCTGCGCCGGCTGGTCGCCCTCGCCGTCGAGTTCGACAAGGCGGGCCGGTTCGCGGGCCTGACGGAGATCGTGGTGAGCGCGGGCGGCAGCGCCTGGTTCGACGCGGTCGCGGACGTCTTCGCCGATGTCCCCGAACTCTCGGCACCCGTACTGAAGTTGCTGCGCTCGGGCGCGTACGTCTCGCACGACGACGGCCGCTACCGGGAGGTCACCCCCTTCAACCGGGTCCCCGAGGAGGGCGCCCTGGAGCCCGCCTTCCGGCTCTGGGCGCAGATCGTCTCCCGCCCCTCCCCCGAGCAGGCCTTCGCCAACGCCGGAAAGCGGGACGCGGCCTACGACCTCGACCTGCCCGTCGCCCAGGTGATCCGCCGGGCGGGCGCCGAGCGCCCGGCGACCGGAGTCTCGGTCACCGGCCTGTCCGACCAGCACGCCTGGCTGCGCACCGAGCCCGAGGCGGACCTGGAGGTCGGGGACTGGGTGGGCCTCGGCCTCTCCCACCCGTGCACGTCGTTCGACAAGTGGCAGCTGATCCCGGTGGCCGAGGCGGACGGGACGGTCGTCGACTACATCCGCACGTTCTTCTAGGAGGGGCCGTGGAGCAGCTCGTCATCCGGGACGCGGACGTCGTCGACGGCAGCGGGGAACCCTCCTACCGCGCCGATGTGGTGATCGACGGCGGCCGGATCGTGTCGATCGTCGAGGAGGCCGCGGCGGCGGGCTGCCAGCGCCCGCGCGCGATGCGCGAGCTGGACGCGGAGGGGCTGGTCCTCTCCCCCGGCTTCGTCGACATGCACGCCCACAGCGACCTGGCCCTGCTGCGCGACCCCGACCACAGCGCGAAGGCCGCACAGGGGGTGACTCTGGAAGTGCTGGGCCAGGACGGCCTTTCGTACGCCCCGGTCGACGACCGCACGCTGGCGGAGGTCCGCAGCGCGATCGCCGGCTGGAACGGCTCCGGCGACGACATCGACTTCGACTGGCGGTCGGTCGGCGAGTACCTGGACCGCCTCGACCGGGGCATCGCCGTCAACGCGGCCTACCTCATCCCGCAGGGCACGGTCCGCGCGCTCGCCGTCGGCTGGGAGAACCGCGAGGCGACCCCGGCCGAGCTGGACCACATGCGCCGGCTGGTGGCCGAGGGCATGGCCCAGGGCGCGGTCGGCCTGTCCTCCGGGCTCACCTACACCCCCGGCATGTACGCGCCGGACGCCGAACTGACCGAGCTGTGCCGGGTGGTGGCGGAGTACGGCGGCTACTACTGCCCGCACCACCGCTCGTACGGCGCGGGCGCGCTGGAGGCGTACGCGGAGATGGTGGCCCTGACCCGGGAGGCCGGCTGCCCGCTCCACCTGGCCCACGCCACCATGAACTTCGGCGTGAACAAGGGCCGGGCCCCCGAACTGCTGGCCCTCCTCGACAAGGCCCTCGCCGCCGGCGCCGACATCAGCCTCGACACCTACCCCTACACCCCCGGCAGCACGACCCTCGCGGCGATGCTGCCGAGCTGGGCCAACGAGGGCGGCCCGGCGGCGGCCCTCGCCCGCCTCTCCGACGACGAGACGGCCGACCGCATCCGCCACCACCTGGAGGCCGTCGGCTCCGACGGCTGCCACGGCGTCCCCATCGAGTGGGACACGATCGAGATCTCGGGCGTGACCGACCCGGCCCTCACGGACTTCGTCGGCCGGACGGTCCAGGAGTCGGCGGCCGCCCGCGGGGAGTCCCCCTGGACGACGGCCCGCCGCCTCCTCGTCACCGACCGCCTGGGCACCACGATCCTCCAGCACGTCGGCCACGAGGAGAACGTCCGCACGATCATGCGCCACCCGGTCCACACGGGCGGCTCGGACGGCATCCTCCAGGGCACGAAACCCCACCCCCGCGCCTACGGCACGTTCCCGCACTACCTCGGCCACTACGTACGGGAGCTGGGCGTCCTCTCCCTGGAGGAGTGCGTCGCCCACCTCACCGCCCGCCCCGCGGCCCGGCTGCGCCTGCCGGACCGCGGACTCGTCCGCGAGGGCTACCGGGCCGACGTCGTCCTCTTCGACCCGCGGACGGTCGCGGCGGGCTCGACGTTCGAGGACCCGCGCCGCCTCCCGACGGGCATCCCGCACGTCCTGATCGACGGCCGGTTCGTGATCGAGGACGGCCGCCGAACGGACGTATTGGCAGGGAGGTCGGTGCGTAACGCGCCCCAGTAGCACCCGAAAACGGCGGCCCGCCACCCCTACGGCTTGGGCAGGGTGCAACCACTCGCGCTCAGGTTCAGCACGTTCCCCGTCGTGAAGCACGCCGGAATGAGGTACGTCTCCTCCGCGTAGTTGATCCCCTGCCGAACCGTCACGGTCCCGTTCTCGTCCACCTCGCACGGGTTGTCGACGGTGCACCGCTCCCCGTCCTCGTTGCCCGTGTTGTTGACGGCGACGACCTGGCCCGTGGTGGTGTCGATCACCGGCGACCCCGACGTCCCGCCGATCGTGTTGCACGCGGAGGTGTAGCGGACCGAGTCCTTCCAGGTCCAGTCGCCCTCCTTGAGCCGGTACACGAACCCGTCGATGTTGCAGCTGTAGATCGTCTTCCAGTAGCCGGAGACGACCTTGATGGCGGTGCCGGCGACGGGGTGGCTCGCGCTGACGGTGAGCGGGCTGATGCCGTAGGAGCTCTTGATCGCCGCGTACGTCGTGGTGGTGCGGTAGATCGTGACGTCCGTGTCGGTCATCGTCGAGTAGACGACCTGGTTGGCGCGGAGCGTGGCGACCTTGGTGCCGGAGGAGTTCAGCAGGCCGAAGGTACGGCTGGAGGACTGGCCGGTGATGACCTCGCCGGGCTCCGGGAAGCCGGTCTCCAGGCAGTGGCCGTTGGTGAGGACCAGCGCCGGGTCGCTGTCCGCGGAGTTCGGGAAGCGGATGACCGAGCCGGAGCAGTTGCTGAGCGAGACGGTGCCCGCGAAGTTGACGGTCACCGCGGCGGCCTTTGCCGTCTGCGGCACGGCGACCGCCGGAGCCGTGCCGATCCCGGTGATGGCCAGGGAGGCGAGCGCGGCGACGAGAGGCTTGTTCATGTGGGGGTCCCCTCTATACGACGAGGTGACCGGAGATCTTCCGGCCACCCGCTTTTTGTCATGCACATTCTCACCACAAGGACACACGTGGGCAAGGAGTTGTTTCCGGTCGGCCCGATGGCGCGATCCCGCGCCGACGATTGAGGCCTCCCGACACGAATGACGACGAACTGCCGTGACCGGTTGGCCGGTTGACCGGTTGCGCCGAACACCCCCTCCTGACGGACCGACCCTCTCAATGGGATCTGCCGCCGCCACCCCTCCCGTGCCCCCAGCCGTGCCGACCGTCCGTGGGAGTCGGCGTCGTGGTGGTGGCGGTCGGCGACGGTGCCGTGCTCGTTCCGCGGGTCGCGGTGGCGCTCGGCGAGGTGCTCGGGGAGGCGTCGGGTGCGACGCCCGCCGACGCGGTGGACCGGGCCGACGGCGACGCCGTGGCCGGTGCGGCCGACGGCGGCGAGGAGGTGACGGACGCGGTGCGCGGGCTCTGCCCGGGCGCCGCCGCGGCCGACGACTCGCCGGCCGCGTGCTTCGTACGGTTCGGCCCGCCCGATGTGCCGTCGGCCGGCGACGAGGGGGAAGAGGAGAAGGGAAGGCCGACGATCAGCGCGAGCACGGACGCGGCCCCCACCGCCCCCGCCGCGGCCACCACGTACCTGCCGCGCCGGCCACCCGACCCGCGCGCCTTCCGCCGCCGCTCCGCGCGGCCCGGCCCCGGCAGGGCGGGCGCGATCGTCGGCAGCTCGCGCGTCTCGTCGTATGCGTTGAGCCAGCCGTGCGCGGCCGCCGGGTCCCGGTGCCCCTCGTACGCGGGGGCCGGTTCGCCCTCGGGTCGGTAGACGCTGGGCGCCCCGGTCTCGTCCTCGGCAGGTCTCGGCATGGACGCGGATTGTAGGGAGGGGAGGGCCCTTTGAGACAGCTACCGGCGATAACAGGCCAAATCGGCGGACCTCGCTCCGGCCCCGGTTGCCCTCCGGTCGTCCTCGGGCCGTCCCCCACACGTGTCTCACGTGGTGGAAAACACGGCCCGACGGGCGTTACCGCCCCGTAAGCTCACCGACATGCAGGTGATCCAGTCGACCAAGCTCGCCAACGTCTGTTACGAGATCCGGGGTCCGGTTCTCGAGGAGGCGATGCGGCTCGAGGCGGCGGGGCACCGCATCCTCAAGCTCAACACCGGCAACCCGGCCGCCTTCGGCTTCGAGTGCCCGCCGGAGATCCTGGAGGACATCCTCCGGAACGTCTCCACGGCACACGGCTACGGCGACGCGAAGGGCCTGCTGGCCGCCCGGCGCGCGGTCGTCATGCACAACCAGACCATCGGCATCGAGACCGACGTCGAGCACGTCTTCATCGGCAACGGCGTCTCCGAGCTGATCGTGATGGCGATGCAGGGGCTCCTGGACGACGGGGACGAGGTCCTCGTACCCGCCCCGGACTACCCCCTGTGGACCGCGGCCGTCTCCCTCTCCGGCGGTACGGCCGTGCACTACCGCTGCGACGAGCAGTCGGACTGGATGCCCGACCTCGCCGACGTCGAGCGCAAGGTCACCGACCGCACCAAGGCGATCGTCATCATCAACCCGAACAACCCGACGGGTGCGGTGTACGACGAGGCGATGCTGCGCGGGCTGACCGACATCGCCCGCCGCCACAACCTGCTCGTCTGCTCGGACGAGATCTACGACAAGATCCTCTACGACGGTGCCACGCACACGCCGACCGCCGCCGTCGCGCCGGATCTCCTCACGCTCACCTTCAACGGCATGTCCAAGGCGTACCGGGTGGCCGGCTACCGGGTCGGCTGGATGTCCGTCTCCGGGCCCCGGGCGCACGCCGACTCCTACATCGAGGGCCTGACGATCCTCGCGAACATGCGGCTGTGCGCGAACATGCCCGGTCAGCACGGAGTCGTGGCGGCGCTCAGCGGACGCCAGACGATCAACGACCTCGTGCTGCCGGGCGGGCGGCTGAAGGAGCAGGTGGATCTCGCCTACGACCTGCTCACCCGGATCCCGGGCGTGAGCTGCGTCCGCCCCAAGGGCGCGCTGTACCTGTTCCCGCGCCTCGACCCCCAGGTCTTCAAGATCAAGGACGACCGGCAGATGGTCCTCGACCTGCTGCGACAGGAGAAGATCATGGTCGTCCAGGGCACCGGCTTCAACTGGCCGGAGCCGGACCACTTCCGGGTGGTGACCCTGCCGACGGTCGGCGATCTGCGGGACGCGATCACCAGGATCGGCCGGTTCCTGGACGGGTACGGCCAGTCGTAGGCAGCCGCCCGACCACCGCCCGTGAAGCGGGTCAACTTTAGACGGAATCTAAGCTAGGATGGTTTCCTGTCAGAGCACAGGAGGCCATCTCCCATGTACGAACCGATCCGCACCAAGTCGGTCCACAGCACGATGGCCGGCCCCCCTTCCGACTTCCCCCACCGGACGCGCGAGGAGGAGCTGGACATCCAGCTCGCGGGACACCTCGCCGCGCTGCTCGCCGTCACCGACGAGCTGCGCGCGCTCACGCCGTCCACCGACCTCGACGCCGCCGCGACCCGGCTGGCCGAGCAGGTGGCCCGGCTGCGGGACGGACGGACACCGGTCCGCGCGTCGCTGACGGCGGCCTCGGAGCCGACCGCGCTGCACGAGCGCGCGCATGCCCTCGCCGGCCGCGCCCTGGTGGTCGCGGCGTCCCGCGCGGACACCGCGGCGGCGATCCTCGCGGCGGAGCGCATGGACGCCCACGCGGCGGCCACGGAACTCACCACGGCCGGCTGACCCACCCCCGAACGGCCCCGGTCCGCGCGCTCCCGCAGCGACGCGCGGACCGGGTTGCCACAAACGGCCACCGCCGAAGAGCCGCCCACCCCTCCGCAGACCTCGCGCCCACCCACAGACCTCGCACCCCTCCGCTGCCCCCTCTCCGCAGCCGAAGGGGTCTCTTGGCGGACCCCTGAGCGATTTTCGGCCCCTCGTAGTATTCCGGGACGTCCGATTCACCCCCCGTTCACCCAGGTCGCCCAGGAACGTGGAGTTCCGCGAGCACGCTCCCCGGCGTGAGACGTATCGCGGGAATCGTCCTGGCGGTGCTGCTGATCGGTGGCGTGGTGGCTGCCGTCGTCGCAGGCCGGCAAGGGGACGACAAGGGCACGGCAACGAAGACCGTGCGCGGTGTGATCGGTTCGGAGAAGTCGGACTTCTTCGCCGATCCCGATGTGGTGAAGGCCCTCGCCGCCAAGGGCTACACCGTGAAGACGGAGGCGTCCGGATCCTGGGCCATGGAGGATCTGAACCTGAAGGGCTACGACTTCGCCTTCCCGTCCAGCTCGGCGCCTGCCGACACGCTGGCCGCGAAGTACCACGCCCGCCAGCCCCTCCCCCGCCCCTTCTACTCGCCCCTCGTCGTGGTCGCCCACCGCAGCGCGGCCGAGGTGCTGGCCGCCAACGGGCTCGCCGCGCTCGACGGCAAGGGCAAGGGGACCCTGAAGATGGCCGCCTACCTGGACGCCGCCCGGCACGACCGGACCTGGCAGCAGCTCAAGGGGGCCAAGGCGCACGGAGAGCTGACCGGGACGCTGTACATCACCAGCACCGATCCGGAGACCTCCAACTCCGGCGCGCTGTATCTCGCCGACGCCTCCTATGTCGCCAATGGGGGGAGGGTGGTGGCGAGTGACGGTGACGTCGCGAGGACGGCGCCGCTGCTGCACAAGCTGGTCAGCGTGCAGGGGGCGCAACAGCCCAGCAGCGACTCGGTGTTCAGGGACTTCATCAGCGGCGCCGGCAACCCGCTGGTGTGCCTGTACGAGTCGCAGGTGGTGTCGTTGCTCGCGGAGCAGCACGGCGCCGACGACCTCGTCGTCCTCTACCCGGACACCACGGTCAACAGCGACCACACCATCGTGCCGCTCGACGACGCCGGCCGGCAGCTCGGCGAACTCCTCAGCACCGACCCGACCCTGCGCAAGCTCGCCGTCAGGCACGGCTTCCGGCCCGCGGGCGACTCCGCCGAGTTCGTCAAGGACACCGCCGGCCACGCCGCCTACCTCAACCAGACACTGACCGGCGTCCGGCAGGCGCCCGTGCCCACCTCCGCGGTGCTGCACGAGATGGCCCGCCGGGCGCGCGGCTGACCCGGGGGGACCCTGTGAGCAACTTCGACAAGATGGTGCCGAGCGGCGGTGCGCACCCGCCCACGCTCAGCGGCGACGACGTCTTCACCCTGACCCCGCCGGAGGCGGTGGCGCCCGTGCCGCGGGAGAAGGCCGGCGGGCTGGTGCCCGTCGACGACGGCGTCCGTACGGACATGGCGCGCAAGGCCTCCGACTACGTCCGGGACCTCGCCGCCCTGGACGCCCGGTCGCCGGAGTTCGCGAGCAAGGTCGGCGAGATCACCGGCCTCGGCGCCGGCGAGATGCGCACCGCTGCCGCGCAGTCCAACCGCATGCTGGAGCGTGCCGTGCGCAGCCTGCCCGACAAGGGCGGTGACGCCCAGGCCAAGGTGGCCGGCTCGCTCGTCGAACTCCGCCGGGTCGTCGAGGACCTGGACCCGCGCGACCTGCCCGCGAGCAAGGGCCGCAAGTTCCTCTCCCGGCTGCCCGGCGGCAACAGACTCCGCGACCACGTCGCCAAGTACGCCTCCGCACAGGGGACGTTGAACAAGATCGTGGGCTCGCTGCGCGGCGGGCAGGACGAACTGCGGCGGGACAGCGCGGCGTTGCAGACGGAGCGGGTGCGGCTCTGGGAGACCATGGGCAAGCTCCAGGAGTACGTCGTCCTCACCCAGGCCCTGGACACCGCCGTCGAGCAGCATGTCGCCCGGATCCCGGACCCCCAGGAGGCCGACGCCGTACGGGCGGACGTGCTCTTCCCGGTCCGGCAGAAGCACCAGGACCTGCTCACCCAGCTCGCGGTGTCCGCGCAGGGCTACCTCGCGATGGACGTCGTACGGCGCAACAACGACGAGTTGATCAAGGGGGTGGAACGCGCCGCCACCACCACCGTCTCCGCGCTGCGGATCTCGGTGATGCTGGCCTCCGCGCTCGACAACCAGAAGAAGGTGATCGAGCAGGTCAACGCGTTGCGCGGGACGACCGAGGACCTGATCCGGGGCAACGCCGAGATGCTCGCGAGCCAGAGCGGGGAGATCCAGCGCATCGCCGCCGACCCGGCCGTGGGCGCCGAGACGCTGCGGGCCGCGTTCCAGCAGATCTACCGGACCCTCGACGCCATCGACACCTACAAGGTGCAGGCGACCGAGGCGATGGCGACCACCGTGCAGTCCCTCACGGACGAACTCCACCAGGCGAGCGCCTACCTGGAGCGCAGCCGCTCGAAGAGCGCGCTGGAGGGCGGCCTCGCATGAGCAGACGCCCGCTCCTCGCCCTCCTCGCGGCGGCGGCCGTCGTCCTGGCCGGCTGCACCTCCGAGGACCACGGCGACGACTCCACGGCCCCGAAGCCCGGCACCCTGCGGGTCCTCGCCTCCTCCGAACTCAGCGACATGACGGCCGTCTTCGACCGGGTCCGCAAGGACACCGGGGTCACCATCCGGCCCACCTACATGGGCACCCTGGACGCCATCGACCTGCTGGCCAAGGGGAAGACGGACGGCAGGTACGACGCGCTCTGGCTGTCCTCCGACGACTATCTGCGGCTGCGCCCGGAGGCGGCGAAGAAGGTCGTCTCCGAGACGTCCATCATGTCCAGCCCGGTCGCGATCGGTGTGAAGACGGCCACCGTCCGGTCGCTGGGCTGGAAGCCGGCCGACGTCACCTGGTCCCAGGTCGAGCAGGCCGTGGAAGCCGGCAGGCTGACGTACGGCATGACGGACCCGGCCCGCTCCAACTCCGGCTTCGCCACGCTGGTCTCGGTGGCCTCCGCGCTCTCCGGCGCCCAGTCGGCGCTCACGGACGACGACGTCACCAAGGCGACTCCCCGGCTGAAGAAGTTCTTCAGGGGCCAGACCCTGACCTCGGGCTCGTCCGGCTGGCTGGCCTCGGCCTACCAGCGGCGCGGCACCGTCGACGCCCTGCTCAACTACGAGTCCGTGCTCCAGGGCATCTCCGGTCTCACCGTGATCCGCCCGAAGGACGGCGTGATCACCGCCGACTACCCGTTCTCCTCCCTGGCCTCGACCTCCTCCGCCACCCGCGAGGACGTCCGCCGGGTGACGGAGGACCTGCGCACCACGGCCGTGCAGAAGCTCATCACGGACACCACCCACCGCCGCCCGGTCGTGGCCTCGGTCGCCCCGGCGGCCGGCCTGGACACCAGCCGCCGCCGCGAACTCCCCTTCCCCGGCAACAAGTCGGTGGCCGACGGTCTCATCTCGGCCTACGAGAACGACCTGCGCCGGCCCTCCCGCACGGTCTACGTCCTGGACACCTCGGGCTCGATGAAGGGCGACCGCCTCTCCCGCCTGAAGGCGGCCCTCACCGGCCTCACCGGCGACTTCCGCAACCGCGAGGAGGTCACCCTGATGCCGTTCGGCTCGGACGTGAAGAGCGTCAGCACCCACGTGGTCGACGACAAGACCGACCTCGCCGCGATCCGCAAGGACACCGACGCCCTGCACGCCGACGGCAACACGGCGATCTACACCTCCCTGGAGAAGGCGTACGCCCAGCTGAACCCCTCCCAGGACACGTTCACGTCGATCGTGCTGATGACCGACGGCGAGAACACCACGGGCGCCAAGGTCGGTGATTTCGACGACTTCTACAACAAGCTCTCCGTCGACCGGCAGCAGATCCCCGTCTTCCCCATCCTCTTCGGCGACTCCTCCCGTGCCGAACTCCAGCACATCGCCGCCCTGACCGGCGGCCGTCTCTTCGACGGCCGGCAGGGCTCCCTGGACGGCGCCTTCGAGGAGATCCGTGGCTACCAGTAAGGCTCTCGCCTACCTCGAATCCCGTAAGAACCTCACGGGCAGCGGGGCCGGTCTCGTCGGCCTGGTCCTGACCTTCACGGGAGTGGCGGGCGCGTACTGGCCGGTGGTGGTCGCGGGCCTGTACGGCGCGGGCGCGCTGATCGCCCCGCCGGAACGCCCCCCGCTGCCGGACTTCCCGACGCCCTCCGCCCAGTTGGAGGAGGTACGGGCCGACTTCCGCAAACTGGAGACCTATCTGGCGGAGGTCGGCCTGCCCGCCTCGACGGAGGCCAGGCTCGCCGAACTGACCGACCTGCTGACGGCGTTGCTGGACCGCGGCTGGGCCGCCGAGCTGCTGGCCCAGGACCCGGAGGGCGTCCACGTCCTGTCGCGGACGGTACGGCAGGACATCCCGGAGGCGGTCGACAGTTTCGTGCGGACGCGGTGGTGGACGCGTCTGACGCCCGGGCAGGAGCCGCCGGAGCGGCATCTGGAGCGCCAGTTGGCCCTCCTGAAGGAGGAGGCCGAGCAGTTGGCGGCCGGGCTGCGGGACGCGGAGGCCAGGCGTCAGGAGACGCACACGCGGTACCTGGAGGACCGGAACAACTAGAACCGGCCCCCCGCGCGCTCGCGAGGGGCCGGGCGGGAGCGGGTGCTCAGGGGCAGCTGATGCGGCCGTCACCCGGGTCGGTGGTGCAGGTGTCGAAGCCGGCACCGCCGTTGGCGGTGTCGTTGCCGGACACACCGTCGGTGGTGACGACACGGTCGTTGCCGGAGGATCCGTTCACGGTGTCGTTGCCCGGACCGCCGTAGAGGGTGTCGTTGCCGAGGCCGCCGTCGATGGTGTCGTTGCCGTAGTCGCCGTAGACGGTGTCGGTGCCGTCGTTGCCGCGGAGGGTGTCGTTGCCGCCCAGGCCGCAGATCACGTCGTTGCGGGAGGTGCCGTTGAGGGTGTCGGCCCCGCTGGTGCCGATGATCGTGCAGCCCCGGGAGTTGTTGACGGTGCCGGTCGCCGTGGCGGTGTTGTTGCCCGTCGCCGGGTCGGTCTGGGTGGCCGTGACCGTGGCCGTGTTCGTGAGCGTGCCGGTTGCACGGGGTTCGGCGACGACCGTGACCGTGGCGCCGGCGCCCGGGGCCAGGGTGCCGAGGGCGCAGGTGGCGCCGGTCGCGGTGGTGGTGCAGCTGCCCTGGGAGGGCGTGGCCGAGATCAGCGTCGCGCCCGCTCCGGACAGGGTGTCGGTCAGTGTGACGCCGGTGGCGGACGCGGTGGAGGCGGTCGCATTGGTCACGCGGACGGTGTAGGTGGCCCGGTCGCCGATGGTCACGGTGGACGGGCCCGTCTTGGTGACGGAGAGATCCGCGCTGGGCGGCGGCGGGGGCGGGGGCGTGCTGCCTCCGCCGCCCAGGTAGCGGGCCAGGGCGAAGTCGTTGCCCGGTCCGCCCTGGCCGGCGGCGACGATCCTGCCGTCGGACTGGACGGCCACGCCGTGGGCGACATCGCTGCCGCCGAAGCTCGTGGCCAGCCGGCCGCCGTTGCCGAAGCCGCTGTCCAGGCCGCCGTCGGTGTTGTACCGCAGGACGTTGAAGCCGCCCGGCCCGTTGCCGGCGACGACGATCCGCCCGTCGCTCTGCAGCTTCATGTCCTGGGCGCCGCCGCCGGGGGTGACGACCAGGCCGTTTCCGTCGAAGCTCGGGTCCAGGGCGCCGTCGGGGTTGTAGCGGGCGAGTGCGACCCGGCCGCCGCTCGAACCGGCCGCGACGATCCTGCCGTCGGGCTGGACCGCGAGTGCCTCCGCGGAGTCGTAGTCACCGAAGTCGGTGCGCTGGATGCCGCTGTTGCCGAACCCGGTGTCGACGGAGCCGCCGGCGTTGTAGCGGACGAGGACGAAGTCGAAGCGGGTCTGCCCGACCTCGCCCGCGACCACGATCTTGCCGTCCGGCTGAAGGGCCAGGGCGCGTACGTCGCCGCCCTCCTGAAGGGAGGTCCCCAGATCGGTGGTGACCATGCCGTCACCGCTGAAGCCGGTGTCCGGACTGCCGTCGGAGTTGTAGCGCGCCACCGCGGCCTGGCCGCCGACATAGCCCGCGGCGACGATCTTGCCGTCGGGCTGCACCGCGACGTCCATGGCCTCTTCGGGGGTGCCGAAGTCGGTGAACACCCGGCCGTCGCCGTCACCGAAGCTGCTGTCCAGCGTGCCGTCCGTGTTGTAGCGGGCCACGGTGAACCAGCAGCAGTTCTCGTACCCCCGCCAACTGCCGCCCGCCACCACGATCTTGCCGTCGGGCTGCAGTGCCACGGCGTGGGCCTCGCTCCACTGGAGGTCCCCGTCCGTGATCATGTTGTTGACGGGGGTGGTGACCGTGCCGTCGCCGCCGAAGCCGGTGTCCAGGGTGCCGTCGGGGTTGTGCCGGGTCAGCGCGAAGTCGCTCTCCGGTACCGAGTCGTCGACCGAGGCGCCGACCGAGACGATCTTTCCGTCGGACTGCACCGCCACGTCGTTGGCGGAATCGTTGCCACCGACGTCGGTGAGGACCGTGCCGTCGCCGGCGAAGGCGGTGTCCAGGTCGCCGGGGGCGGCGACCGCGGTGCCGGGCAGGGCCAGGAGCAGCGCGAGGAGGGTGGCTGTCACGGTTCCGGCTCGGATCGTGAGTGATCGAACACCAGGTGTGAACGATCGAACGTGAGGTGTGAGCATGGGCGACAGCGTTCCGACGCACATCCGCAGGTCGGCTCGCCACGAGCCGTCTTGCGCTCACCGGCCGCAGGAATCCACCCGCGCGGGTGAGGCCCGCACACAGGCGAAGGCCTGTCGCCACCGGGCTCCCGTCGGGGCGGACGGGAGCAGGCGACGACAGGCCCAGGAGCCGCGCACTCCGTTGTACGCGGCCTCGCCGGTTCACACCGCGGCCGGTCGTGACGATCGCTGGTCAGGGCACACCCGTACCGGCCGCGGAGTCTTCACTCGGGGACTCAGCCCAGCCGCTCCACCAGCGCCCGGTACTCGGCCCACAGCTCCTTCGGCGTGTGCTCGCCGAAGGTGTTGAGGTGGTCGGGGACGAGCGCCGCCTCCTCCCGCCAGACCTCCTTGTCGACGGTCAGCAGGAAGTCGAGGTCGCTGTCGGCGAGGTCGAGCCCTTCGGTGTCGAGGGCGTCCCGGGTCGGCAGCACACCGATCGGCGTCTCCACACCCTCGGCCCTGCCGTCCAGCCGCTCCACGATCCACTTCAGGACGCGGGAGTTCTCGCCGAAGCCGGGCCAGACGAACTTGCCCTGGTCGTTCTTGCGGAACCAGTTGACGTAGTAGATCTTCGGCAGCTTGGCCTGGTCCTTGTCCTTGGCCACGTCGATCCAGTGGGCCATGTAGTCGCCCATGTTGTAGCCGCAGAACGGCAGCATCGCGAACGGGTCGCGGCGCAGCTCGCCGACCTTGCCCTCGGCGGCGGCGGTCTTCTCGGACGCCACGTTGGCGCCGAGGAAGACACCGTGGTTCCAGTCGAAGGACTCGGTCACCAGCGGTACGGCGGTGGCCCGGCGGCCGCCGAAGAGGATCGCCGAGATCGGCACGCCCTTCGGGTCCTCCCACTCCGGCGCGATGATCGGGCACTGGGCGGCGGGGACGGTGAAGCGGGCGTTGGGGTGGGCGGCCGGGGTCTCGGAGCCCGGCGTCCAGTCGTTGCCCTTCCAGTCGGTGAGGTGGGCCGGAGTCTCCTCCGTCATGCCCTCCCACCAGATGTCGTCGTCGTCCGTCAGCGCCACGTTGGTGAAGACCGCGTTGCCCCACAGCGTCTTCATCGCGTTGGCGTTGGTGTGCTCACCGGTGCCGGGCGCGACGCCGAAGAAGCCGGCCTCGGGGTTGATCGCGTACAGGCGGCCGTCCGCGCCGAACCGCATCCAGGCGATGTCGTCGCCGATCGTCTCCACGGTCCAGCCGGAGACGGTGGGCTCCAGCATGGCGAGGTTCGTCTTGCCGCAGGCGCTCGGGAAGGCTGCGGCGACGTACTTCGACTCGCCCTGCGGGGGCGTGAGCTTGAGGATCAGCATGTGCTCGGCGAGCCAGCCCTCGTCGCGCGCCATGACGGACGCGATGCGCAGGGCGTAGCACTTCTTGCCGAGCAGGGCGTTGCCGCCGTAGCCGGAGCCGTAGGACCAGATCTCGCGCGACTCGGGGAAGTGCGAGATGTACTTGGTCTGGTTGCACGGCCAGGCCACGTCCGCCTCTCCTTCCGCGAGCGGCGCGCCGAGGGTGTGGACGGCCTTCACGAAGAAGCCGTCGTCGCCGAGCTCGTCGAGGACGGCCTGGCCCATGCGCGTCATCGTGCGCATCGAGACGGCGACGTACGCCGAGTCCGTGATCTCCACGCCGAGGGCGGACAGCGGCGAGCCGAGGGGGCCCATGCAGAACGGGACGACGTACATCGTCCGGCCCTTCATCGACCCGCGGAACAGGCCCTTCTCGCCGGAAAAGATCTCCCGCATCTCCGCGGGGGCCTTCCAGTGGTTGGTCGGGCCGGCGTCCTGCTCCCGCTCGGAGCAGATGAACGTGCGGTCCTCGACCCGGGCGACGTCGGTCGGGTCGGAGGCCGCGTAGTAGGAGTGGGGGCGCTTGATCGGGTCGAGCTTCTTGAAGGTGCCCTTCGCCACGAGCTCCTCGCACAGTCGCTCGTACTCGGCCTCGGATCCGTCACACCAGACCACGCTGTCCGGTTGCGTCAGTTCGGCGATCTCGTTGACCCACGAGACCAGTTCCTGATGGTGGGTGGGGATGACGGTGGGAGCCGCGTTGTCGCGCGCCACGATTGCTCCTAAATGAGGGATTTTTGATCTTGCGGCCCTGTTTCAGGCCTTGTTGCCCCGTGGGGGCTGCGACCCGGACGCTTCGTAGCCGCTCATCCGGTGCCGACCGCACTCATTTGATCCTCCGACTCGATCTCCCATCTGTCCAGAGGGAGTCACAGATGAGCGACGTGAGGAAGGCCACGGTTTCTGCGCCCACCTGCGTTTCTTTGCGTCCACATTGAGTTCGCCTCATGGTCTTTTTGCTCACCGATGTGAGCGCAACCGAGGCTCCGTGAGACGATGGCCACTCTCCGGCGGTCATCGAGCGGGACTGATCCGTAACTTACGGTTCCGTAGGTACGATGCCCCTCATGACTGCGCCCGTCCCCGACGCGCCCACGGACTCGCCGGCCGCCGGCCGTGGCCCCGCCGCGCTCTCCTCCCTGTCACAACAGGTCAAGCCCAAGCTGCGCGGCTGGCTGCACCTGGGCATGTTCCCGGCCGTACTCGTCGCGGGCCTCGTCCTCACCGCCCTCGCCGACTCACCGCGCGGCCGCATCGCCTGCGGGATCTTCGCCCTGACGGCATGCCTGCTGTTCGGCGTCAGCGCCCTGTACCACCGGGGCAACTGGAGCCCGCGCATGGACGGCATCCTGCGCAGACTCGACCACGCCAACATCTTCCTGATCATCGCGGGCACCTACACACCCCTGACCATGCTGCTGCTGCCCGGAGCGAAGGGGCAGTGGCTGCTATGGGGCATCTGGGGCGCGGCGGCCGCGGGCATCGCCTTCCGGGTCTTCTGGGTCGGCGCACCGCGCTGGCTGTACACGCCCTGCTACATAGCGATGGGCTGGGCGGCGGTCTTCTTCCTGCCCGACTTCATGCGCACCGGCGGTATCGCGGTCCTGGTCCTGGTGGTCGTCGGCGGTCTCCTCTACAGCGCGGGCGGCGTGATCTACGGCATCAAGCGCCCGAACCCGTCACCGCGCTACTTCGGCTTCCACGAGGTGTTCCACTCCTTGACGCTGGCCGCCTTCGTCGTGCACTACGTCGGCATCTCCCTGGTGGCCTACCAGCACGCGTAGCCCCCACCGCCGCTCCTCGAAGTGGCCACGGCTCCCGAGCCGTGGCCACTTTTTTCATGCCCTCTTCCATATTACGACATCGACTCGCCATTGACAGCAACTGGATTTTGAGAGCTACTCTCATTTCATGGCTACTGTCACTCATCTTGAAGAGACGCACCAGAACCCCCGCCGCTGGTGGGCCCTCGGTGCCCTGGTCGCGAGCATGCTGGTGCTCGGCTTCGACACGACGATCCTCAACGTGGCGCTCCCGACGATGGCCGAGCAGCTCGGCGCCACCACCAGCCAGCAGCAGTGGATGGCGGACGCGTACGTCATCGTCTTCGCGTCGCTGATGCTCCCCGCCGGACTCCTCGGCGACCGCTTCGGCCGCCGCCGGATGCTCGTCGTCGGCCTGCTGATCTTCCTGGCCGGGTCGGTGATGGGCTCGCTGGCCGGCGACGTGAACTGGGTGATCGCCGCCCGCGCGGCCATGGGCATAGGCGCGGCGCTGGTCATGCCGCTCGCGATGTCCGTGCTGCCCTCGCTGTTCGGGCCGGCCGAGCGCACCCGGGCCGTCGGCATCGTCTCGGCCGCCTCGGCGCTCGGCCTGCCGCTCGGCCCGATCATCGGCGGCTTCCTGCTCAACCACTTCTGGTGGGGCTCGGTCTTCCTGATCAACGTGCCGATGGCCGCCATCGGCGTCGCCGCCTGCGTCTTCCTGCTCCCCGAGACCAGCGACCCCGCCTCCCCCAAGGTCGACGCCCTCTCCACCGCGCTCACCGCGATCGGCCTCGGCGCCCTGGTCTACGCGATCATCGAGGCCCCCGGCCGCGGCTGGGGCGACCCGCTGGTGCTGGCCCTGTTCGCGGTCGCCGTCGTCCTCGTCACCGCCCTGGTGCTGCGCGAACGCCGGGCCCACCGCCCGATGCTCGACATGGAGCTCCTCACCCACCGCGGCTTCCTGCTCAACACCCTCGCGGCCACGCTCGTGATGTTCGTGCTGTCCGGCCTGCTGTTCGTGCTGCCGCAGTACCTCCAGGCGGTCCTCGGCAACGACGCCTTCGGCACCGGCCTGCGGCTGCTGCCCATGATGGGCGGCCTGATCATCGCCGCGCGGGCCGCCCAGCCGGTCGTCGCCCGCTTCGGCGCCCGCGCCGTGGTCGCCGCCGGCCTGGTCGTGCTCGCCTTCGCCGCCCTGCTCGGCAGCCGTACCTCGGTGAGCGACGGCTACGGCTTCACCGCGCTGTGGCTGTCCATCGCGGGCCTCGGCTTCGGCTTCTCGGTGGTCCCCTCGATGGACGGCGCGCTCGGCGCCCTGCCCGCGGACCGGGCCGGCAGCGGCTCCGGGCTGCTGATGACCACACGCCAGGTCGGCGGCGCGATCGGCATCGCCCTGCTCGGCAGCCTGCTGGCCAGTACCTTCCGCGACCGCCTCGACGTCACCGGGCTGCCCGCCCCGCTCGGCCACACCGCAGGCGAGTCGGTGGTCGCCGCCCACCTGGTCGCCGGGAAGGCGGGCTCCGCCCACCTCGTCGCCTCCGCGAACGCCTCGTACGTCCACGGCATGGGCCTGGTCCTGCTGGTGTGCGGCATCGCCGCGCTCGCCACCGCCCTGCTGGCCGCCGCGCTCCTGCCCAACACCCCCGCCGAGCGCCGTACCGAAGGGAACGAGTCCCCGGCCGTGGCCCCTGCCACCGCCGATGCCGGACAATGACCAGCATGACGGCCGCACACACCCCCCTCTCCCCCGCCGACAACCCCCGGCTCGGCCTGCGCGAACGCAAGAAGATCAAGACCCGCGAGGCGATCCGGTCCGCGATGTACGCGCTGGTCGAGGAGCAGGGGTACGACGCGACGACGATCGAGCAGATCGCCGAGCGGGCCGAGGTGTCGCCGTCGACGGTCTACCGGTACTTCCCGACCAAGGAGGACATCGTCCTCACGGACGAGTACGACCCGCTCATCATGGAGGAGCTCCGGGCGCGGCCCGCCGACGAGCCGTGGCCGGTCTCCCTCCGCCATGTGATGCACCGGGCGATCAGGATGGGCATGAAGGACGACCCCGTGGTCTCCCGGCTGCGCACCCGGCTGATGGTCGAGGTGCCGGCGGTGCGCTCGCGGATGATGGAGAGCATGTCGAGCACCGGCCGCATGTTCCGGCGAGCCATCGGCGAGCGCACCGGCCTCGACCCGGACAGCCTGGAGGTACGGGTCTACGCGATGTCCATCGTCGGCGGACTGATGGAGACCTCGATGTACTGGGCGGAACAGGAGCACGAGCCCGACTTCGACGCCCTCGTCGACCGTGCGCTGAACGTCATCGAGCACGGCCTGCCCCCGGAAAAGCACTGAGGTCACGGCCGTCACCCGTGCCATCCTGACCAGGTGAACGCTTCCGAGATCCAGGTCGAAGTCGCCCCCGAGCTGGCCCTGTTCGTCCCGCACGCCCGCCGCGTCGGCGTCCACCCCCTCACCGTCGACGGCGTCTCGACCCTCGGCCACGTCATCGAATCCCTGGGCGTCCCCCTGACCGAGGTGGGCGCCCTGGTGGTGGACGGCCGCGAGGTCCCCGTGGCCCACATCCCGGCGCACGGCGAGCGGGTGACCGTACGCCCGGTCACCCGCCCCCAGCGCGTCCCCGGCGCCCCGCTCCGCTTCCTCCTCGACGTCCACCTCGGCACCCTCGCCCGCCGCCTCCGCCTCCTCGGCGTGGACACGGCGTACGAGTCGACGGACATCGGCGACCCGGCCCTCGCGGCCCGCTCGGCGGCCGAGAAGCGCGTACTGCTCAGCCGCGACCGGGGCCTGCTGCGCCGCCGCGAACTCTGGGCCGGCGGCTACGTCTACAGCACCGGACCCGACGACCAACTCCACGACGTCCTCGACCGGTTCGCCCCCGACCTGCGCCCGTGGACCCGCTGCACCGCCTGCAACGGCCTGCTCAGGGAGGCCACGAAGGACGAGGTGGCGGACCAGCTGAAGGGCGGGACACAGAAGTCGTACGACGTCTTCGCGCAGTGCGCGGAGTGCGGCCGCGCGTACTGGAAGGGCGCGCACCACCGGCAGCTGGAGGCCATCGTGGCGCGCGCCCTCGCCGAGTTCGCCTGAACCTGAACCGGCGCCGGTCCGGGGTCAGTTGCGGCCCAGCGCCCGGTACTCCCAGCCGGCCGCCCGCCACTGGGCGGGATCGAGGGCGTGCCGGCCGTCCACGACCCGGCGCCGGTTCACCACGGCGCCCATGGCCTCCGGGTCGATCTCCCGGAACTGCGTCCACTCGGTGAGCAGAACCACGACGTCGGCGCCCGTGGCGGTCTGCAGCGCGTCGGTGCCGTACGCCAGCTCGGGGTGGACGCGGCGGGCGTTGTCCATGGCCACCGGGTCGTAGACCGTCACCTGGGCACCGGCCCGGTGCAGGGTGGCGGCGACGTCCAGCGCCGGGGCGTCCCGGATGTCGTCGGAGTTGGGCTTGAAGGCCGCCCCGAGCGCGGCCACCTTCGTCCCGGCGAGATCGCCGCCGACCAGTTCGCGGACCAGGTCCACGGTGCGGGCCCGGCGGCGCTGGTTGATCGCGTCCACCTCGCGCAGGAAGGCGACCGCCTGCGCGACGTCCAGTTCCTCGGCGCGGTGGATGAACGCCCTGATGTCCTTGGGCAGGCAGCCGCCGCCGAAGCCGAGACCCGGCTTCAGGAACCGGCCGCCGATCCGGTCGTCGTAGGCCAGCGCCTCCGCCAGCCGGTGCACGTCGGCGCCGGTGGCCTCGCAGACCTCCGCCATGGCGTTGATGTACGAGATCTTCGTGGCGAGGAAGGAGTTGGCGGCGACCTTGACCAGTTCGGCGGTCGGCAGGTCGGCGACCACCACCGGGGTGCCCTGGGCGATGACGGGCGCGAACGCGGCGCGCAGCTGCTGCTCGGCCCACGCGGACTCGGTGCCGAACACCAGCCGGTCGGGGTGCAGGGTGTCCTCCACGGCGAAGCCCTCCCGCAGGAACTCCGGGTTCCAGGCGAGTTCGACGGCGTCCCCGGCCGGGGCGGTGGTGCGGACCAGCTCCGCAAGGCGGGCCGCGGTGCCCACCGGCACCGTCGACTTCCCGACCACCAGGGCCCGCCGGTTCAGGTGCCGGGCCAGCTCGGTCACCGCGCCCTCCACGTAGCGCAGGTCCGCGGCGTAGGAGCCGGGCTGCTGCGGGGTGCCGACGCAGACGAAGTGGATGTCGCCGAAGGCGGCGGCCTCGGCGAGGCTGGTCGTGAAGTGCAGCCGGCCGGACTCCTGGGCCTTGACCAGGAGTTCGGGCAGTCCTGGCTCGAAGAACGGCACCTCCCCGGCTCTCAGCAGCTCGATCTTGCCGGGATCGACGTCGACGCCGAGCACCTCGTAGCCGAGGGCCGCCATGCACACGGCGTGCGTGGCGCCCAGGTAGCCGGTGCCGATGACGGTCAGGCGGGGAGCGTCGGCGCCGACGGTGGTGCCGGAGCCGTGGGTGGCGGCGGAAAGAGTGTCCATGATGCCTCCGAGGGGATGTCCGGGCGGAAAGCGCGCATGCCGAAGACACGCGTGGGTGAAGTGGGTGAAGCGGGTGCAGGAGGGGGAACTGCGGCCGCGTGGGGCCCGGGTGCGGACCGGGCCCCTCGCCGTCAGGAGGAACAGGCGACGTTGGCGAGGCCCTTCGCCGCGTCGCTGACCTTGTTGTCGCAGGTGACCTTGTTGTTCTCGACGGGCGCGAAGTGGAAGCCGTAGCCGGGGCCGTCCACCTGCGCGGTGTTGGCCTGGAACACGTTTCCGGTGCCCCAGCCGTCGAGGATCTGGTGGGTCTGGAAGCCGTCCTCATTGGAGTGGCGGCCGACGTTGCCCTTGATCAGCCAGTCGTTGCCCTTGACGTCGACCCAGGAGTCGTTGTGGCCCCCGCTGAGGCCCGCGCCGTCGAAGGTGTTGCCGATGAGAGAGCCCCCGGTGGTGCCCTCCTTGATGTCGACAGACTCCGCGGTGGTGTCGCTGACGCGGTTGCCGCGGACCACGTTGTCGTCGCTCTTGTCGGGCTTGCAGTCGGTGACGGTGCACCAGTTGGACTCGGCGGACCCGACGTAGATGCCCTCGCCGAACTGCTCCTTGCGCTTGCCCGTGGCGCGGACGGTGTTGTTCTCGACCACGTTGCCGGAGCTGAAGTCGCGCAGGTGGATGCCCTCGTCGCCGATGTTCTCGACGGTCAGGCCCTGGATGACGCTGCCCTGGACCTTGTCGGCCATGACCCCCTTCTGCCCGTTGCGCACGGTGAAGCCGATCAGCCGCCAGTGGCTGGCGCCGTCGAGGTGGAAGGCGTAGCCGCCGTCGACGCCCCCCGCGTCGATCACCGCGCCGGGGCCGCCGCAGAGGAAGATCGGCCGGTCCGCCGTACCGGGGGTGGCGGCGGTGAAGCGGTCCGAGTAGACCCCGTCCGCCATCTTGATGACGTCACCGGGCTGGGCCTGGTCCAGCGCGTCCTTCAGGGACTTGGCGTCGCTGACGGTGACGGTGGCGGCCGGGCACTTCACCGGTCCGGAGGCCAGGGCCGCGGCCGAGCCGGTCGCGGTGGGCGTGGCCGGCCCGTCGGCGGCCGCCGTACCACTCGGCGCCGGATCGGAGGCCGTGGCGCCGGGGTCGCCGGTGTCGTCCCCGTCGTCGGTGGGTTCCGCGACCGGGATGGTGGGACCGGCGGTGGGGCCGGCGCCGTACACGACGGACCGGTCGTCGCCGGCCGAGACGCCCGCCACGATCAGCGCCACCACCGAGATCACCAGAGCGGCCGAGGCCACCCACAGCGGCGGCCCGCCGGCGAGCCAGATCCGGCGCGCCCGCTCCGCGGCGGACTCACCCGCCGCCGAGCCGCCACCGTCGCCCGGCCCCCTGTCGCCCGGCCCGCTGTCGCCGGGCGTGGGCGCTTGTGGGGTGTCGTCGCTCATTCGCTCATCACCGGCTCCCGTGGGCGGCCTGCCACGGCGATCTCGTCCGGCAGCGGGGAGGGCAGCGGCGCCTTGTCGGAGTACGGGTGCACGATGCCCGCGCCCCGCCCGCCTGCCCGCCGCCTGCGCCGGCCCATGACGGCCGAGAACAGGATGAGGAGCAGGATGCCCGTCCACAGCAGTGTCATCGGGCTCGCGTAGTGCTTGACCTTGACCCAGAAGGAGCTGGTGTCGTACCAGGCGAAGGTCTGGTTCTCCTTGATGTCGGCACCGCCGTGGGAGCGGCTGGAGTCCAGCGCGCTGGGGCCGACCCCGCCGATCACGTTGTAGGAGACGGTCGTGCCGTCCACGCCGCCGACCAGGCTGACCCCGTGGTTGGTGGCGTCCTGGACGGTGTTGCCGCGTATCTCGGCGGCCGAGTCGCGGACGTAGACGCCGGTTTCCGGCCCGTCGATGATGTTGCCGGTGACGGTGGCGTCGGTGACACCGTCGCGTACCGAGATGCCCTGCCGGTTCTGGCCGGTCAGGCGGTTGCCGGTGATGGAGACCTTGTCCGCCGCGAGGCGGGCCACGATGCCCATGTCACCGCCCTCGATGCGGTTGTTCTGCACGCCGACGTCGAAACCGCCGAGCACCTCGACGCCGTAGCGGCCGTTGTCCTTGGCCACGCTGTTGGCGACCGAGTTGGAGCCGTAGCTGTCGACGGCCTGTCCGGAGGCGGAGGGGCCGTCCGCGAGGGGTCTGCCGCTGAGTGTGTAGCCGTTGCCGCCGTTGCCCTCGGCGGTGGAGCCGCTGACCCGCACCTGCTGGGTGGCCCGGGAGAGGATGAAGCCGTCGCCGCCGTTGTCCTTGGCGACCGTGCGCTGCACGAGCGAGCTGGAGACGAACCGGTGCATGACCACCCCGTCCTCCAGGCTGTTCTCCACGGTCGTGTCGCTGATCTCGATCCCGGTCGCGCTGGAGATGAAGATCCCGAAGGCGTTGCCGGTGATGGTCGAGTGGGTGATCGACCCGGAGACGTAGGAGAGGCCGCCGGTCGAGAAGCGGGCGTCGGGAGTGGTCAGTTCGCCCGAGGGCATGGCCGTGACGTCACCGCTGCTGGTGTTCTGGTCGTCCTCGTTGCTCTGCTGGTCGGCCCGTTCGCGCGCGGTCTTGCCGTGCACCTGGCCGGTGTCCTCCAGCGAGCCGGTGTTCGGCCGGTCGGTGCCGGTGAGGCTGAGCCCGCCGGTGCGGCCGCTCCAGAACCCGAGGTTCGCGAGTTTGGCGTGGGTCATCTCGAACTGGCCGCCGATGGTGCGGATGTAGGCGCGGCCGTCCCGGACGTCGCTGTCGGCCTTGTTGGCCTGCGGGTCCCAGCTGGTGATGGTCAGCGGCGCCTGGGCGGTGCCCTGGAGGGTCAGTTCGCCGCCGAAGGAGACGATGGAGACGAAGCCGGTGCGGTTGCTGGCCATCCGCAGGGTGAGGCCGCCCGGGTTGGACAGCTTCAGCTTGGCGCCGACGTTCAGGTAGATGTTCTCGGTCAGCAGATACGAGCCGTCCTTGCGCCGCACGAAGGTCTGCGGGGCGAGTTTCAGCAGGTCGGCGATGGTGTAGGCGTTGCTGCGCTGGGTGAGGACCAGGGTGTAGCCGTTGTCGGTGTCCAGCCGGTACGGCACGGTCCACTTGGTGCTCTGCAGGGGCGCCACCGAGGTGAACGCCCGTACCTGGTTGAGGCGGTGGTCCTCGTCGGCGACCAGCGCGGCCTGGGTCTCCGCGTCCTCGGCCGCCAGTTTCTGCTTCTTGTCGCCGTCCCCGTCGGCGTGGGCCGTGGCCGAGGCGCCGAGCAGCAGCGTCGCCGCCACCGCGAAGGCGCCCAGCAGGGCCGCGGTCCTGGCACCGGCCCGGCGCAGCCGGGTGCCGGGGCCGGGTCTTCTCCTGGTCATGGGATACGTCATGAGGGGGGTGGCCATGGCGTCAGATCACCTCGGGCTGGAGGGCGGAGTGGCTCTGGCCGCCGCCGGCGGATCCGGAGAGCGTGGCCGCGCTCTGGCCCTCGCCCCCGATGCTGGTGCTGCTGCGGGTGAGCCAGCCCTGCTTGTTCATGGTGACGAATGCGTACAGCTTGATCGGCAGCGAGATCATGATGACCACGACGGCCGTCAGCGGCAGCAGGAAGATCTCCTGCGGGTGCCTGCGCAGGTGCGAGTAGCCGCGGACGGCCCGGCCCAGCAGCAGCCAGATCAGGGTGAGGACGATGCCGCGCGGGCTGAAGTCCAGCCGGCTCAGCAGCAGATAGCCGAGGGCCATGCCCATGGTCACCGGGGTCAGCAGGATCTGCAGCACGGTGATCTTGGTGACCAGCGGGACCCGCCACAGCCAGCCCTTGTACAGCGCGGTGAGGTAGCACCGGTAGGAGTTGCGGCTCCACCGGACGCGCTGCTTCACGAAGGCCCGGAAGGACGACGGGAACATGGAGATCGCCCGCGCGGAGGACTGGTGCACGGTCTTGTAGCCGGAGGCGAGGACCAGCCAGGTCAGCCGGCCGTCGTCGCCCGCCACACAGCGGCGGCCGAGGAAGAACTCGTTCTCCAGGTTCTCCAGCACCGGCAGGACCGCCTCGCGGCGGTAGGCGGCGGTACGGCCGGACAGACAGGCCACGGCACCGGCCCGGCCCATGGCCGGAACGTAGTCGTAGTAACGGAGGTTGACCAGCCAGTCGGCGACCCGGCGCCAGACGCTGGTGGTGCGCTGGTAGACGTTCTGCTGGGTGCCGACCCCGCCGACCGCGGGGTCGGCGAACGGCATCTGCACGGCGTCCAGCAGGCCCGGCTCCCAGCGGGTGTCGGAGTCCACCAGGACGAGGAGTTCACTGGTGGCGGCGCGTATGCCGACCCCCAGGGCGGAACGTTTCCCCCTGTGCTCGAAGGCGAGCACCCGGACCCGGGGGTCCTCCACCAGCGACAGCCGGTGCAGTACCTCGTGGTCCTCGATGTCAGGAACGATGATGATCTCGGCCGGATCCTGGGCGAGCCAGGTCTCCAGGCACTCCAGCAGGATCTCCGGGTCCTCCCGGTAGGCCGGGACCACCACGGAGACGCTGGTACGGAAGTTGTTGACGACTGGCTTGGCGAATCGGGAGAGCACCGCTCGGTACAACCACAGGGCCCAGACGAACAGTCCGGCCAGCCCCAGCGGCATCAGCTCTCGCCACGAAGTTTCCCCCACAGCCTCGACGATCCACGACCAGACCTGGTCGAAGAACTCGGACAATGTTGTGCTCTCCCCCCACATGACACGACTGCCACGGTCCGAAATACGACGGAACCGGGCACTGCTCCAGCGATGCTAGGGGCTCGTGGGTGAACGGCGATCACACAAAGCACAAACTTCACTTACAAAATCTTCACACCCATCCCGCCCCAACCGTGACGGCGGGTCACACCTGTCACGGCATGGGGTGGATCCTATGAGGGTGATGTGAAGAGCGTGAACTCGGCTGATAAATGGCATGTTTCGGCGCAACGACCGGAAAGCGCGCTCCGGCGCCCCGCGAGGGGCGCGGGGCTGTGGTGAATGTGCCGCTACCGCCGCGTGGGTGCGCGCAACGCCCACCCACCCGCAGCCGGCAACGCACCCACAGACATCGGCGGACTTCAGCCCCCGAGTGCCGCCCGCAGCCGTTCCGGGTCGGTGGTCGGCGCGTCACACGTGAAGTTGCGGCACACGTACGCGGCCGCCTCCCCGCCGACGAGCGGTCGCCCCGCGAGCAGCGGGAACTCATCGCTCTCCGGAGTCCCCACGGCCACGACCGCGCCGGGCGCGGTGCCCAGAAGTGCCGTACGGTGCAGGTCGGCCGTGCCGGGATCCGTCGCATCCGGTCCGACGATCGCGACCTCGCGCGGGCCGTCCAGCAGCGCCTCGGCGACGGCGAGCCCCCATCCGATGAAGCGCGGCACGCGCGGTCCGAGCGTCCCGACGATCCCCAACGCCCGTTCCGCCGCGGTGCGATGAGGCTCGGCGCCGGTGTGGGCCGCGTAGCCGAGCAGGGCGCCGGCGGCCGCGGTCCAGCCGGAGGGCGTGGCGTTGTCGGTCGGGTCCTGCGGCCGGCGGATCAACTGCTCGGCGTCGGCGGCGGTGTCGTAGAGGGCACCGGTCTCCGGGCTCTCCTGGTCGGTGAAGCGGGCCAGGACGTGGTCGAGGAGCAGTCCGGCGAATTCCAGCCAGACGCCCTCGCCGGTCACGGACGCGAGCGCCAGGAAGCCCTCGGCGACGTCGCCGTAGTCCTCCAGGACACCCGCGTTGGCGCCGGCCCTGCCGTCCCGGCTGGTGCGGGCGAGCCGGGCGTGGTCGTCGAGATGGAGCCGTACGAGGAGATCGGCGGCGCCCACGGCGGCCTCGACCAGGTCGGGGCGGTCGAAGTAGGCGCCGGTCTCGGCGAGTGCGGCGACGGCGAGGCCGTTCCAGGCGGCGACGACCTTGTCGTCCCGGCCGGGGGCGGGGCGTTCGGCCCGCGCCGCCAGCAGACGCCGTTTGACGGACTCGACCCGCTCGGCGTCGAACACGCCCTCCTGCTGCGGGAGTTGGAGCACGGACTGGCCGTGCTCGAAGGTGCCCTCCGCGGTGACGCCGAAGTACTGGGCGGCGAGGTCCGCGTCGTCCTCTCCGAGGACCTCGCGGAGCTGTGCGGGCGTCCACACGTAGTACGCGCCCTCGACGTGCCGCCCGCTCCCGTCGTCGCTGTCGGCGTCGAGCGCGGAGGCGAACCCGCCCTCGCCGGTGCGCAGTTCGCGGACCATGAAGTCGGCGGTCTCCAGGGCGACCCGGCGGGCCAGCTCGGACCCGGTGGCCCGCCACAGGTGCGCGTACACCCGGCACAGCAGGGCGTTGTCGTACAGCATCTTCTCGAAGTGCGGGACGACCCAGTCGCGGTCGACGGAGTAGCGGGCGAAACCGCCGCCGAGCTGGTCGTAGAGGCCGCCCCGGGCCATCCGCTCACAGGTGTCCACGGCCATCTGGAGGGCGCCTTCGGAACCGGTCCGGGCGTGGTGCCGCAGCAGGAACTCGATCACCATGGACGGCGGGAACTTGGGGGCACCGCCGAATCCGCCGCGCTGCGGGTCGTACTCGCGGGTGAGCCCGAGCAGCGCCTGGGCGAGCTCCTGCTCACCGGGCGGGCGGCCGCCCTGGTGGCCGAGCTCCCGCTGCGCGAGGTCGCGGACGATCTTCCCGGCCACCTCGGCGACCTCGTCCCGCCGGTCGGCCCAGGCGCCCCGGACCCCCTCCAGGACCTGCCGGAAGGAGGGCATGCCGTGGCGGGGGGCGGGCGGGAAGTACGTGCCGAAGTAGAAGGGTTCGGCGTCGGGCGTGAGGAACACGGTCATGGGCCAGCCGCCCTGCCCGGTGGCGGCCTGCACGGCCTCCATGTAGACGGCGTCGACGTCCGGCCGCTCCTCGCGGTCGACCTTGATGCTGACGAAGTGCTCGTTGAGGTAGTCGGCGGTGGCCTCGTCCTCGAAGGACTCGTGGGCCATGACGTGGCACCAGTGGCAGGAGCTGTACCCGACGCTCAGCAGGACGGGTCTGTTCGCGGTCCGCGCGGCCTCGAAGGCTTCGGCCGACCAGGGCCACCATTCGACGGGGTTGTCGGCGTGCTGGAGGAGGTACGGTGACGTCTCATGGGCCAGTCGGTTCACCGTTCCACTCTCCCATGGGCTCGGCCACGGCGTAGAAACGCATGTTGACGGGGCGCGCCCCTTCGGGGGCGGTCTCGCGCGAGTGCCCGTAGTGGTCGAGCAGGGCGCGGTACTCACGCATGAACGCGGTGAGCTCGTCCCTGGTCAGCCAGGTGCCGTGGCGCTGGACATGAGCCCAGCCGTCCGGGCCGCGGTACTCCTCGTGGGCGCGACGGAACAGCTGGGTGTCGATGTCGATCTTCAGCAGGGCGAGGTGCCTGGCGGCCTCGAACTCGTCCGTCGTCATCGTCGCAGGGTCGGGTGTGGTGTGACTGAAGGGCAGACTCCGCCACCAGCGCTCCCGGCCGCCGGACTTCTCCGGGATCTCCTCGATGAGCTTCTGCTCGGCGAGTTTGCGCAGGTGGTAGCTGGTGGTGCCGGAGCTCTCCCCCAGCTCCCGGGCAAGCACCGTCGAGTTCGCCTCGCCGTGCCGGCCGAGGTAGTCGAGGATCCGGCGGCGCAGGGGGTTGCCGAGGGACTTGTAGAGGGCGGTGCGCTCCAGGCTGGTCATCTCGGCGCCCGCGGCGGGCAGCTCGGCGTGTGCGGCGGGCTCGGGTGCTCCGGCCGTCCGGGGCGTGCCGTCGGTCATGCGGCCACGGTAACCCCGGCACCGAGAACCCTGAGACATCCCTGACCCTCACCCGAACCCTTCCCTGATGTCTGCCGAATTTTCTTTGCAGAATTTTCTCTGCGATCTAGCGTGGGGGGCATGGCGGAGGTGCCGGCCGATTCACAGGTTCCACAGCCACGGATCCGGAACAAGACGAGGGGGATCAAGTGTTGAACGGCTTATCGGCGATGCGGACCCGAAGGACGAAGCGGATGAGGCGGCTGAAGCGGTGGGCACTGATCCTTCTCGGATCCTCCGCCGTGCTGCTCGTGCCGTGGATGGTGGTGCTGGCGCAGACGCTGCCCACCAGGACCGAGGTGCACAACTGGTCGCTGGCCTGGATCGGGCTGGACGTCCTGATGGCGGCGGGCTGTGCGGCCACGGCGGTGCTGGGCCTGCGGGGCGACGCCCGGGCCCGCCTCACCGCCTCCGCCACGGCGTCGGTCGCGGTCCTGGACGCGTGGTTCGACATAACGACGTCACCGATGGGCACGGCACTGCTGGAAGCGCTGGGCAGCGCCGTGGCGGAGGCGGGGCTGGCGGCGGCCTGCGTGTACCTGGCCCTGTCCAAGGGGTGGGGCCGGATGGCCGCCCAGCCCGGCCCGACCACCCGGTAGCCGCGACCACCACCGAACCCTCACCCACCCCCTGATCGTCGCCCCCTCGCCATCGCGACCCTTCGCAAGGACACTTGCAGACAAAGGAGTTGCCGCTGGAGGGGGACGGAACATGCGGGACGCCCATCGGGCGGAAGCCGATCGGCTGCTGGTGCGGGCCGTGGAGGAGGAGGTCCGCCGTTCCGGCGGCCGCGTCGACGGGCAGGTGCTGCTGACCCGCGCACGCGGCGGGCTGGCGGAGATGGAGCGGACGGCCACCGAGGAGTACGCGGCGTACACCCACGCCCTCGACGAGACGGAGGCGGGCCGGCCGAGCTTCGGCCGGCGCTACGCCAAGGAAGGCTCCGGAACTCCCCTGCTGGTCGCGGCCGTCGCGGCGGTCGCCGCCACCGTCGCCGACCTCTCCCTGGGCACCGGGGCGGCCACGGCGCTCGGCGCGGGCGTGGCCGTCGGGGTGATCGGAGCGGCCGCCACGGTCGTCAAGGTCGCCGGCTCCCATCTGCCCGCCGCTCATCACCACGCCGGCGCGGCCGGTCAGCCCGGCGGCGCCGAACAGCTGCGGCTGCAGTGGCTGACCGCGCTGGAGGTGCGGGGCATCCGGCCGTTCCTCGATCAGCAGCGGGTGCTCAGCGCCTCCACGGGACCGAAGAAGCAGGGCCCGGGGCTGCGCGGCGCGGACAAGAGCGCGGCGGCCCGCAGGCGTACCGTGCTGCAGCAGTCGTTCGGTCAGCTCCCCGCCCCGGACGGCCCGTTCGCCGGCCGGCAGCAGGAGCTGGCGCGGATCCGGCAGTGGGCGCAGGCGGCCCGGGCGGCCACGGAGACCCGGCCGACCGTCGTGGTCCTGCACGGGGAGCCCGGCTCCGGCCGTACCGCCCTCGCGGTCCGGGCCACCCACGAGCTGAAGGACCTCTTCCGCGGTGCGGTCGTCGTGGACCTGCGCGGGGCCAGCCGGGAGGAGCCGCCGCTGTCCACCCGGGACGCCCTGCTGCATCTGCTCAACCGGCTGGGCGCGCCGCGCGAGCAACTGCTGTTCCGTGAGCGATCCTCCGCCGACCAGCAGGTCAAGCGGCTGAGCGAGCTGTACCACCAGCACCTCACGGGTCTCCCGGTGACGATCGTGCTGGACGACGCCTCGGATCCGGAACAGGTGCGCACGCTGGTGCCGGAGCGTTCCGACAGCCTGGTCCTGGTCACCGCCCGGGACCAGCTCGACCTGCCCGCCGACCTGCCGGCCTGGGTGCACCGGCTGCCGGTCACGGCGCTGGACGCGGCCGGCGCGGAGGAACTGCTGGGCGCGGCGGCCGAGGACGCGTCGGGGCCGTACGACGCGCAGTCCGCGGACCGGATCCGGGAGTTGTGCGGCGGGCTGCCGCTGGCGCTGCGGGTGGCGGGTTCGTCGCTGGGTTCGCGGTCACCGCTCCAACTGGCCGCGGACCTGGGCGCCTACGGTCCGGTCGGGCCGGTGGAGCGGGTGCTGTGGCTGCGGTACACCGACCAGTCGGAGACCGGGCGGCGGCTGCTGAGAAGGCTGGCGCTGGCGGGCCGGGCCTCGATGGGCGCGGCGGCCGCGGCCGCCCTGCTGGGCGCCGACGAGGCCGAGGCCACTCGCCACCTGGTCACGCTCACCCGGGCCGGCCTGATCGACCACGTCCGCGGCAGCCGCTACCGCCTGCACGACCTGGTCCGCTCGTTCGCCCAGGCCCGGCTCCTGGACGAGGAGACCCCGGCCGACCGCACGGCGGCGCAGGAGCGGCTGATCGTGAACTACGCGGAGCTGGCCGACTCGGTACTGCGGCTGGTCGACGGCAACATGTCGACCCGGTCGGACCGGTTCAGCCCGCACGGCTTCACCTCGCTCGACGAGGCGCTGCGCTGGCTGGACGACGAGTCGAGCTTCATCACGGCGGCGCTGCGGCACGCGGAGGGCGTCGACCAGGCGGCGGTGCAGAACCTGCTGGGCGCGCTGTGCGACTACTGCCTGCTGCGCGGCGACCTCTACCGGCTCGGTGAGATCAGCGAGCTGGCCCAAGCTGTCGACCAGGGTCTCCTTGTCCGTTCGGTGCAGTGGCGTACCGGTATCGCGGCCCGTCAGCTGGGCGAACTGGACAAGGCCCGCACCACCCTCACCTCCGTCGTCGACCTCTACCTGGAGGCGCATCACGACGCCGGCGCGGCCCGCGCGCTGTGCTCGCTCGGGATCACCCTGCACCACCAGGGCAACCTCACCGAGGCGGCGGCCAAGCTCCAGGAGGCCCTGGACCTCCAGGCGGCCCCCGAGCTGGCCACCGACCGGGCGTGGACGATGCACGCCCTGGCGGCGGTGCAGCGCGACCGGGCGAGGCTGCCCGAGGCCCTCGACCTGCTCACCCGCTCGCTCGTCCTGCACCGGGAGGGCGGCTCGGTGCACGGCGAGGCCTGGGCACACTTCCAGCTCGGCCAGCTGGCGCTGCGCATGGGCGACGTACCGCGGGCGGACCGGGAGCTCGGGGCCGCGCTGGACCGTTACCGCCGTACCCGGGACGCCCGTGGCGAGGCCTGGGCGCTGACCCAGCTGGCGCGGGCCCGGCTGGTGGCCGGCGACGCGTCCCCGGCGGTCGAGGGACTGCGGGCGGCGGCGGCCCGGCACCGGGAGAACGAGGACGCGCGCGGTGAGGCGTGGACGGTGTACTACCTGGGCCTGGCCCTGGAGGAGACCGGCACCCTGGACCACGCCGTCCGCGAACTGGAGCGCTCGCGGACGATGTTCTCCCGGATGCGGGACGTCTACGGGCTGGCCTGCGCCCGCCACCACTCGGCCCGGGTCACCCGCGACCAGCGGGCCGCCCAGACCGGCTCGCTGCGCAACTCGGGCTTCGCCCGCCAGCTCCTCGTCGACGCCCGCGCCGACTTCCAGCGCATCGGCGTGGTCCACGGCGAGGCCTGGACCTGCCTGGAGCTGGCCGTCGTCGACGCCGGCAACACCCGCGCCCAGCAGGCCCTCGCCCTGTGCGACGAGGCGGTCACCCTGTTCACGTCGTACGGCGACCGGCGCGGTGAGGACTGGGCCCGCCTGCTGCGCTGCACCCTGCTCCCCTACGCCGCGCCCGGCGGGGTGGAGGTGGGCACCGCTGTCGCCCAGGAGGAGCTGGCCCAGCTCGCCCGTACCACGCACCCGCTGCGCGACGAGAAGCTGACCGAGTACGTCACGGCGTACGGCCTGCTCCTGGAACGCGGAGTGCAGCTGGAGTCGGGCTGGCAGGCCTGGCGTCTGGGCATGGTGCCCAGCCGGCACGCCCGCGAGGTGATGGGCGTGCCGGTGCCGGCCGCGACGTGACGCCGGTCAGCTCTTGGGATCGGCCGCCGGCGCCTTGGAGTCCGCCCCGGCCTGGGCGGTCTGGGCGGACTCCTTGAAGTCGACCTTCTGCATGTGCTTGTTCATGGACTTCATCAGGCCCCAGACCGCGAGGGCCATCACCGCGAAAACGATGAAGCCGAGGACTCCGGGGGTGACCTTGTTCTCGTCGACCTCCTTGGCGAGGGGGACGAGGTGCGTCAGTGCCAGGCTTGCGCTCATGTCAGGCATTGTCGCGGATGCCCGCAAAGAGGTCGTCCTCGGGGAGGGAGGTATCGACGAGTGACTTCGCCAGCTCGTACTCCTCGGTCGGCCAGACCTCCCTCTGGAGGTCCATCGGCACCTTGAACCAGCCGCCGTCCGGGTCGATCTGCGTGGCGTGCGCGATCAGCGCCTTGTCGCGGAGCTCGAAGAAGTCCGCGCACGGGATGTGCGTGGTCAGGGTCCGCTCGGTGCGCTCGATCTCGTTCCACCGCTTCAGCCAGTCCCCGTACGGCGACTCCAGGCCGCGCTCCAGCATGGCGTTGTGCAGCGCCTCGGTGCGCGGACGGTTGAAGCCCTGGTTGTAGTAGAGCTTCTGCGACTGGAAGACCGGCCCGAACTCGGCCTCGGGGTACTTCTCGGCGTCGGCCGCGCCCTCGAAGGCCACCATCGAGATCTTGTGGGTCATGATGTGGTCGGGGTGCGGGTAACCGCCGTTCTCGTCGTAGGTGGTGATCACCTGCGGACGGAACGCGCGGATCCTGCGCACCAGCTCACCGGCCGCCTTGTCGACGTCCTCCAGGGCGAAGCAGCCCTCCGGAAGCGGCGGCAGCGGGTCGCCCTCGGGCAGACCGGAGTCGACGAAGCCGAGCCACTCCTGCTTGACGCCGAGGATCTCGCGGGCCTCGTCCATCTCCTTCTTGCGTACCTCGTGGATGTGCTCCTCGATGTACTTGTCGCCCTGCAGCTTGGGATTGAGGATGGAGCCGCGCTCCCCGCCCGTGCAGGTCACGACCAGCACGTCCACCCCCTCGGACACGTACTTCGCCATGGTGGCCGCGCCCTTGCTCGACTCGTCGTCGGGGTGGGCGTGGACGGCCATCAGTCGCAGCTGGTCAGTCAAGACTCAATCCTTGGTAAGTCGGCGCCCCGGTAGCTCGGGGGCAATCGGCGGCTTCTATAGTGACCGAATCGGGGGGCGAATAATTCCGGGGTCCGGTTCCCGAACCGGACCGGGGGTGGTTCCTGCCAGGAGGACGATCATGAGTACCGCGAGCACGCGGCTGCCCGAGGGCCGTTACGGCAGCTCCTCGGACGAGCGCGCCGACCGCAAGCTCAAGGTCGCCGGTGCGGTGCTGGGCGCCCTGCTGCTCGTCCTGGTCGGCTACTGGGCCTACCACTATGTCGTACAGAACAAGATCAGTGCCCAGGTCGTCACCTTCGCCGCCTCGACCGACGCGGTCGAGGTGCATCTGGAGGTCCACAAGGACGCCGGCACCTCCGGCTACTGCACGCTGCGCTCCCAGGCGGCGGACGGCTCCGAGGTGGGCCGCGCGGACTTCCACTTCACCGGGTCCGCGACCGAGATCGACCGGGTGGTCACACTCCGTACGACGGCCCGGGGCACCACGGCGGAGCTGCTCGGCTGCCACGCCGACTGACATCAGCCCGAATACGTAGGCGCTGACCTGCGTTGACGTGATTCTGATGGCTTATGTCCTCCCCCTTCCGCCGTTGAATTGTTAGGCTCGTGGTTTCGCCCTTCCATGAAGGAACATGCTTCCAGGTAGGGCGATGCTTTGTATTCCCAGTACCGACGAGGAGCACCTGTGACCCAGACCAGCGAGAACGTCACCTGGCTGACCCAGGAGGCGTACAACCAGCTCAGGGCCGAGCTGGAGTACCTGTCTGGTCCTGCGCGCACGGAGATCGCCGCCAAGATCGCGGCCGCGCGCGAGGAGGGCGACCTGCGCGAGAACGGCGGGTACCACGCGGCCAAGGAGGAGCAGGGCAAGCAGGAGCTCCGTGTGCGCCAGCTGACCCAGCTTCTGGAGAACGCCAAGGTCGGCGAGGCCCCGGCGTCCACGGACGGCGCCGTCGCGCCCGGCATGGTGGTGACCATCGCCTTCGACGGTGACGAGGACGACACCATGACCTTCCTCCTGGCCTCCCGCGAGTACGCCAGCGCCGACGTCGAGACCTACTCCCCGCAGTCCCCGCTGGGCACTGGCGTGATCGGCCACAAGGTGGGCGAGGACGCGGAGTACGAGCTGCCGAACGGCAAGAAGGCCTCGGTGAAGATCCTGAAGGCCGAGCCCTACTCGGGCTGACCCGGACAGACACCTGCCCCCGGCGTCCGCGTGACGCCGGGGGCCTTTGTCGTGCCGGGCGTCAGGCGGTGGCGGAGCGGTACTTGCGGACCGCCAGCGTCCGGAATATCGCGATGATCAGGACCGAGTAGATCAGCGACGCCCACACCGGGTGCTGCATCGGCCAGGCACCCGACAGGGACTGGCCGGGGGTGCCGAAGAGCGCCCGGGCGGCCTGCACGGTGGCGCTGAACGGGTTCTCGACCGTCTCGCTATCCGCACCCTCAACGGTCACCGTTTTTCCATCATGTTCAATCGCCACCCGAGGGGATCTCGTGCGCGTTTTTCTCCATGCCGCATAGGTCAGCGAGAAAGTGGTGATCTGCCAAAAATTGTCAGCGACTAGCTGCAGAGTATCGAGTGCACTAGCACCCATTTCCCCGGGTTCGGGATCAGTAACTTCCCATGAGATCTTGGCATGCTGGCGAATCTCAGGAGCGTCCAAAAGTCAAGCCCGAAATGAACGCAATTCCTCGTCAGCGTTCGGGCCCTCCATGCTGATGCGCATCATGACCTCAGTCCCCTCCACATACGGCTTAGGTGAGGCAGCCAAGCTGGCCTCGATCCTTCGGCCGTAGTCATCCCTTGAGTTGCGGGTTCGGCTGACTGGGATTGGAGTCCGGTCCACGGCGTTTGTCCCCACGGTGTCCGGGCTGGAATGCGGCGTGGCCGTCGCGGGGACGGCTCACGCCAGCTTGACCTTCAGGTCCTCCTCCTTTCCCGTCGGCCCGTTGTTCAGGCCGGCTCCGGGATCGCGCCGAGGCGTTGCCAGGCCTCGATGACGGCGTGTGCCGACGGCCAGGTCTGTTCGAAGTTCCCGATGCTCGTCGAGGCCGAGCAGTTGCAGATAGGCGGTCAGGTCGGAGGCGGTGTTCGCGGCGCACACGTGCCGTTCCCGTTCGCGACGCGCCGAGCCCGAAGGGCAAGCGCCGGAACCCCCTGATCTGCCTGACCTTGTACCGCGCGCCGCGCCAGCTTCGATGAGTCAGGCCCAGTAGCCTTGGCCTTGCGGACGCGGACGCGCCAGAGACGGTGGCGCAGCGTGTCCGACTCGGCGCCCCGCACCCGAAGGGTGCAGTCCGGCCAGACCGCCAGCACTGCAAAATACCGGCTCACAAAGCTGCAGTCAGGTGGCTGATACCGCAGTTCCCCGTACACATTCACAATAAAACGGACAAGCCGTGACGATGGAAACACGTAATGTCTCACGTGACCGTCGGCGCAGAGAAAGAGGTGGATAACCATGTCAGCTCAGACGACACAGACCCACTTCGACGGGGTGCTCGTCACAATTCGCTCCGATAAATCGTACTTCGAGGTCACTGAGGCCATCGAGTCGAAGTTGCAGCGCTTCTCGATCACCAGGCAGATGGAATACATGACACACCAAAACCGCGAGGGGTTCGAGGCCTACGTCACAAGGATTACGGCGCCAAGCAACTACACCATCTTTTTCGATTTCGAGCAAGGATCAGCGATGAGACTGGCCGGAATCCCGATCGAGTCCAAGTTCTACCTCGTCGGCAACCCCGTCATTGCGCGAGGCTTGTTTCAGTACACCGGTGCGGCCGGCCTAGGGGCACCGGTGCGTATCTCCGTGTCCCAGCGCGACGGTGAGCAAACACGTATCGACGTGGACCAGCCCTCCGCCTTCTTCAGCCAATTCCATGAAATGCAGGGATCAGATGTTCCCGGGCGGCTGGACCACGAGCTGGTCGGGATCTTCGAAGCCGCCGCCGCCTAACCTGATCACCTCGAATCGCAGGAAACGGCCTGTGGCGACCTCGCCCGCCAGACCGCCGACCCTGCAAAATACCAGGTCACAGCCACCGAAACGAAGGTCAGACGCTAGATCGCCCGTCAGCGCTGAATACCGGGGGCCAGCACCCCCACGAGCCCTGCTTCCCCGCCTCGGAGCGGATGCGCGAGAGCTTCTCGACTACGGAAAAGTCGTTCCCGGCGCTGCAGCCTCGCTCCTCCGTCGCCTGCGCCGCCATTCCCCCAGGATCTTCGCGATCATGCAGGACACCATCGGTGCCGCTCAGCCCGCAGTACACACGTCCGAAAGATGCTGGTGACGAATCCCAGCTCTCAGTTCGGTAGAAGTCGCTCTTCCCCTGCCTCCCTTACTGGGCGCGGCCACCCGACAGGGCGAGCGGAAGACGGCCCCTCCCGGGACGCCAGCCCCTCAGACCCACTCCACCTCGGACTGGATCCTCGAAGACCCTCTAGGGGACGGCAGTGGCGTTCTCGGCGTATTCCGCGCGGAACTCTGCCGCCTGCCCTGAGCGCCGAGCGCGTTCCGCACAGCCGCTCGGTCTTCCTCGCGGCAGCAACTTCTTGCCGCTGTTGCTTACTTGTGGCCAAGTATCCATCTGCGGACACACGCAGCAGTCGGTGATCTTGGCTCCGGCCCAACAAGTCGTTGGACCGTCTCCGGTTCCGCCAGGCCGTAGGGCTGTCCAGCACCGCATCGGTGCGTTACCAGATCAACAAGCTGAAGCAGGCCGGTCTCAAGTAGTTGTTGTCTTTCCGATCTTGAGAGATGCGCGTCGAACCGGAGTCCCTATCGGGTGATCGTGGGGCGCTTGGCGGATACGGACAGAGCCTCCTGAACAGCTCGTTGGTGTCGAATCACCGAGCAGCAGGAGGCCCTGATGCAGCAGTCTTCCGTGCCGATGACCGGGCGGTCCAGCTCGGTCACCTGGGAGTGTGACTGTCTGGCTCACCGGTTCGGAAACGCCGCCGACAACGGGTCCCGGAAGCCGCATTGTCCAACAGACATTCCGGCAAGGAGCGCGAGGAACCAGGCACCAGGCTCGACAGCTCCCGTTGGCTTCCCGGCCAGCCTGTTCGAGCCGCACCGGGACAGCGGGCCGGCCGGCGGTCACGGCGGGGTAGCGGCCGTGGCGTCTGATGGTGCGTCGGGCGCGGGCAGCGAACTCGCCTCTGCCCCGCCTGATGGTGCCGGTCACCCGGTGGCCCTGGCCGAACCCCGGCGCGCGGTCAGGCAAGGGTGGTCACGACGTCAACCGGGTTGGCAAGGGTGTCACGGATGGCCGATCGCCTTTGGACGAGAGCGATCAGTTCTTCGAGCTGTCCGCGGGCGGCGTCGGGAGCATCGAGATCGACGCGCACCCGGATCTGCTGCAGTCCCGGACGGACCGAAGGGTCTATTCCCAGGAACCCGCGCATGTCGATGTCGGCTTCGAGTTCCAGGCGGATCGCCTTGAGCTCGATACCCAGCAGAGCGGCGTGAGTGGTGATGGTGACGGTGTAGCAACCGGCCAGTGCGTGCAGGACGTATTCGGCCGGCGTGGGCGCGGTGTCGGTGCCGAGCGCCGCTGTGGGCTCGTCGCTGGACATCTCAAATTTCGCCACGCGCGTCTCGTCGCGACTGCCGCCCTGGGTCAGCGCGCCCGTCCGTGTGGTGATCCGGTAGCCGCCCTGCCACGAACCGTCGACTGTGAAGGTGGCTCGGGCAAGGCCGGGGTTGGCCCGAAGGGTGTCGGCGCTGTTTTGAAGGGCACGGACGTCGATTTCATTGATGACAGACATCGCTGCTGCTTCTCTCTGAGTGGGGGGATGCGATCACAGGCGAGCGCCGGCCGTCGTGCCTGCGGCCGGGATGCGGGGCTTATGTCCCGGCGCGGCGCTCTCACCGTTGGCCGACGTAGTGGTCGGCTCTCTGAGCTCTCGGAGCAGGTCACGAAGTGGTGGTGTCACCGTCTTGTTCGAAGAACTTCATGGCCATGAACCCGTGGGCGTAGCTGCCGCCGGCACGCAGAGCCGCGGCCGTCATGATGGTCTCCGCGAGTTCCTGCTGGGTAGCGCCGGCGGAGCGCGCTGCCTTGGTGTGCGCTTCGATGCAGTACGCGCACTGAGTGGTCAGCGCCACGGCCACAGCCATGAGCTCGGTGTATTTGGGCGGGATGACGTTGTTGCTGCCGCGTAGGACCTGGTTGTCCCAGGCTACGAATGCCTTGAACGCGTCAGGGGCTCCGGCGCGGATGTGCTTGGCGTACTGGTGGTCGGTGTGCTCGTGGTAAGACACGATGCTCCTGCGATATCGGCCGGTCGGGGACGTGTGCGTCCCTAGCCGGTGGGTGTGCGTGGGGGGGAGTTGGCGGAGGACCGCCGTGTCAGTAGATGTTGCGGCCGGCCCGGACACCGCCGTCGACGTCCCAGGTGGCACCGGTGATCCAGTCCGCCTGGTCGGACAGCAGGAAGGCCACCGTGGGAGCGACATCCTCGGGGGTTCCGACCCGACCGAGGGGGTGGAAGCTGTTGAACCCGTCGAGGGTGGAGTCGATCTCGTCCTTCGGGATGAACGCCTCGTAGATGGGCGTGCGAACCACCGCGGGAGCCACAGTGTTGACCCGGATTCCGTACGGAGCCAGCTCCATGGCGAGGTGCTGAGTGAGGGAGTGCAGGCCGGCCTTGGCCACCGAGTACGCCGAGGACGGAGTCGCGGCCATGGCCTGGTGCGCCAGCATGCCGCCGATGTTGACCACGGCACCCTTGTTACCGCGGGCAATCATGTTGCTGGTGATGGTCTGGGTGACGAAGTAGAAGGCGCGGGTGATGGCCTGGTAGCGGTCGTAGTCCTCCTGGCTGTGCTCCAGGAATGACTTGGGCTGGAAGACACCGGCGGCGTTGACGAGCAGGGTCGCGTCAGGGTGCTGCTCCGTCAGCTCATCACGCAGGCGATCCACGGCGGCGCGGTCGAACAGGTCGGAGGCCAGACCGACTGCCTTGCCGTAGTCGGCCAGCTCGGCGACGGCCTTGGCAGCGCTGTTCTGGCTCCGGCCGGTGACGACAGCGGTGCCGCCGCCTTCGAGCACGCGACGGGCAGAAGCCAGCCCCATGCCGCTGGTGCCGCCGATGACGACGACCTTGCGTCCGGTGAAGTCGAGAGTGTTGGTGGACATGCTGGGGCGCTCCTCAGGTGCATCGCGAATCTCGTAGGGTTCGCGAATTGCAAGGTATGTGGATAAAAGGGACCGTGTAGGTGTGGCCCATGCGCGGGGAGTGGCGGGTGCCCCTCCCGGACGCGGGGGTAAACTCCTTGCTTGCGGAATGCAAGTAAGGGCTCAGGGTTGTCGAGCTGCTGACCCTTGCGGAAGGCGTCGGCTCGGTGCCGTCGTCCGGGACCTCGCGGCGCCAGACCGTCCCTCCGCTTCGGAGGATGCCTCGACTGTAGGGCGCCCTCAGTGGAGGCGGTAGAGGATCAGGGCGAATGCGGATATAGCGGATGCCTATGCCTTGAGGAGAGAGAGTCGCAGTCGTGAACATCGAGACACTGCGCTATGCCCAGGCCGTATCCCGCACGAATTCCTTCAGTGCCGCCGCGCGGGCCTATGGGGTGACGCAGCCATCTCTGTCCAACGGCGTTGCCCGGCTGGAGGAGGAGTTCGGCGTCAAGCTCTTCGACCGCTCGCCGCGAGGAGTCAAGCCCACGCCGCACGGAGCGCAGATTCTGCCGCTGATCGACCGTGTCCTCGATGACCTGGACACCCTCCTTGCCGAGACCCAGCGGCTGGCCCGACCGGTCACCGAGCCGATCCGCATGGGTGTGTCGCCCCTGATCGGCGCCGACTTGGTGGGGCGGGCATACCAGGCGGCACGTACCCTCAAGCGTCCGAGCGACCTGATCCTGCGAGAGGCGGATCACGAGCCCCTGACCAACGACCTTGAGGCGGGCCGCCTGGACATCATCCTTGTCCCCGCCGTACCTGGTCTGCCCAGGTTCCGGCATCGCGTGATCGCCCGTGAACCGGTGGTCGTCGTCGACACCGCATCCACGACGGAAGACGGCCCGGTGGAGCTGAAGGAAGTGGCAGACGCGGCCTACATCCTCGGTCCGCGCACCTGCGGCCTGACCACCTTCACCACGGACCTCTTCCACGACAACAACTTGACATTGCGCACCTATCCTGGCGAAGCCGCCAGCTTCCGGGCCGTGGACGAGTGGGCGGCCATAGGTCTGGGTGCGGCCCTCCTGCCTCGCTCCAAGATCACCTACGAGCACGCGAGTTGCCGCCCCCTCCTGCAGGCCGGAACGCCGGTTGAGCTCGCCTACGAGGCCGTCTGGAACTGCGACACCCCACTGGGAGCCGACCTGGACGAGCTTGTCGACGCGCTCACCGCACTGGTCGAGCCGGACCCGGCACCGCGACGGACAGAAGACCAGCGATAGCCGGTGCCACCGGAGCCCCCGCTCTCGTCGGCCGGAACGGGCCCTCTTCCCACTCGCCCGAGTCGAAGGTCACTCTTGCTGTCCCTGTAATCCTGCCGCCTTTTTGGCAGCCACAGGAGTTGTCGGCGAACCTCTCGGCCAGCATTCATAAACGAACTTCCAAGAGAGGCGTCGGTGACCGCATAGCTTTCCGCATTGCTGTGGACCGGCCTACGGATGCGCATTAAACGGAGCAAGTCTATTATATCCGTAGCGAGCTTCAATACCCAGAGAGGCCAGTCACCATGCAGTGCTATGACTGCTTTCTTGAAAGTCGCGCCTCGACCGTTCCGGTAAGCCCGGCCATAGCCGCAGCCGCATGCGCGCGATGCGGAGCCGGTGTCTGCGGCAGGCATTCCCACGCCACCTACGCACCGATTCCCGGTTCACCCGCATCCACTGGAGCGCCAGAGGCCCGGCGGATCACGTGCGACCCCTGCTACCAGGCGGAAACCGCCGCCGCCGGTCAAACGTGACGATACCGATGCACAAGTCGTCGCCAGCGCGCCGGTTGCGGCGCGCTGGCGATGCCGGGAATCACCGGCCGGGCTGCCGCTGCGTGATCTCCTGAAGCACCCACCCGTTTCCGTCTGGGTCGCTGAAGGTGGCGAAGGAGGCGTAGGACGTCCGGTCAGGGCTCGGGCCCGCGATCCGTTCCTGGCCGGCGCCCCGATGCACAGCATCTCCGGCCTCGTGACCGTGGTGAAGGAGCCCCCCGGCATCATGGAACACGTCACTGACCTTGATGCCGCGGCTGACGAGTTCTGCACGCGCCTGCTCGACATCCGCGACGATGAGATACAAGCCCTGAACCGAGCCGGGAGCAGCGTCAATCATGCCCTTGCCGAAGATGATCGAGCATGCCGAACCGGGGGGCGTGAGGTGTACCAGCCGGTAGTCGTCACTGAACGTATTGTCAACGTCCATACGGAACCCCGCTGTCTCGTAGAAACTCTTGGCGCGATCGACGTCGGAGACAGGAAGTACAATAACTTCGAGCTTCAGGTCCATCTTTCTTCACCCTCACAGGATTGAATTCCGAGAGAATGTGATAAGTAAACTTTATTGGACCGACAGGCTATGCTTCTCTGGTATTGCCCAGTCCGAGTGATGCCTTCGAACGGCCAGTGAACGAGCCTGTAATGTGCTGCCGATCAGGAATTCTGCTGGACTGGATTTCAGATGCTGCCGATACGCTCCACCATTGTCACTCGCGCGTGACTGCATCGCATTCTGGAGCGGCATGGCCGAGCGGCTGTGCTCGTCTCGGAGTTTCCACGGCGCCGCAACGTCATCGTCTTCACCGCGCGAACAGCTCCCGATGCGACGAAGCCACCTCAACTCGGCGGTTTGGACGAGCCCTCGGAGGCAGGCCCTCCCGTGTGAGCCCGTGGACACGCCAAGGTGGTGGATGCAGCCGGCATCACCTTCGCGGATTCGACCGTCCTGAACGTGCTGCCGGCCTTCAACCACACGGCTGTGCTGCGGGTGGCCAGGCCCGGGCCACCGCTTGCAAGGGTCCTGGATCCGACGGGCGCGGACACCGTCCTGGACGTCCGGTCGACGGTGGAGGACGCAGTCGCCCGTTGAGGGGCCTGTCACGCCTTCGGCTGAGGCAGATGCCCAGGCTGGACTTCGATGAGTTCCACGTCAGTGCAGCCGACGTCCTCTACTGAGTGTCTGGTCATGTCTCGGTCGAGTTGGTGTCGTTTCCAGGGTCCAGTAACGCCGGGGCCGCTGTGCTTGATGGGGCGGTCGACTCGTCCGCGACCCCTGGGGGTCGTTTCGTTCCGGCCGCTCCTGTCTGCTCCCAACACGCCCCCGAGCGACGCCCTTTGACCGCTGGCGGGGCCGACCGCGGTCGGCTACTTCGCAAACATGACTCCGCACGGCCCCTGTCCCAGCGACCTGTCCGACGCGCGCTGGGCGCTGATCGAGCCCATCCTGACGTCCTGGCGGGAGCAGCGCCGCGCCCGCGCACTGGACATCGGCCGACCTCCCGAACACGACCTGCGCCACATCATGAACGCCATCCTGTACGTGGACCGCACCGGCATCCCTGGCGCTACCTCCCGCACGACTTCGCCCCGTGGGCCACGGTGTACGGGTACTTCGCCAAGTGGCGACAAGACGGCGTCTTCGAGCAGCTCACCGGCCTGCTGCGGCGCCCGGTCCGCGAAGCCGAGGGCCGAGGCGCGGAGCCGTCGGCCTGCGTGCTGGACTCCCAGACCATCAAAACCTCCGCCAACGTGCACCTCGCGGATCAGGGCACGGACGCCGGGAAACGGATCATCGGGCGCAAGCGCCACCTCGGCTGTGACACTCTCGGCCTGTTGCTGACCGTGCTGGTCACCGCTGCCAATGTCTCCGACACCGCAGCCGGCGTGACCCTGCTGTCCCGCATCGCCGCTGCCCACCCGCGCATCACGAAGGCCTGGGTGGACGCGGGCTACCGCACCACCACCATCGACCACGGGGCCCACCTGGGCATCGACATCCAACCCGTCCAACGCCCGCCCGGCGCCCGCGGGTTCACGATCACCCCGAGACGCTGGACCATCGAACGCGGCATCGGCTGGCTCATGCACCACCGACGACTCGCCCGCGACTACGAACGCCACCCGCACCGCTCCGAAGCCATGATCCACCTTGCGATGATCGACCTCATGACCCGCAGACTCACCGGCGAAGCCACCCTGAACTGGCGCGGAACCTGACCGACTCGGGACCAAACACGAAGCACCGGACCAAACGCTCAGTTGGCCGAGGCCCCGGGGTGGGCGGGCTTTTGCCGGTACGGCCCGCCCACCCCGGATGGTCACCCGGCCGCGACGATCTCGTTCACGATCCACGCGCCGAGTTCTTCGGTCATGGTGGTGTGTCCTTCGTTGCGGCTGGCGCACGCGAAGGCGTCGAGTGCGCTGTGGTCCGGTGTGACCGGCTGGTAGAGCGCCTTCGGGTCGTTGATGTCACCGGCGGCGACGGCGCTGATGCTGGGGATGAAGCAGGACGTGGTGATGACGTCCGGGTCCACCTCGTTGCCGGTGAGAGCCATGAGGAGGGCGGCCAGGCCGAAGCTGCCGGTGTCGCCCGCAGGGGACGGCACGGTGAACAGGCCCCCGGGAGCACCGTCGATCTCGGGCAGCCCGCCGGTGCGAACCGATACCGGCTCGCCGCCGGTCTTCTGCAGGCGTGCGACGACCTGATCACCCTTTGCCTGGGTCTTGAGCCACGTGTCGTGCAGCGTCTCACCGTCGCACCTCACCGCGGTCGCGCCGGCCTTGACACCGTTGCCGGCTCCGGTGTCCACGCCGTTGGCGACACCGATCGTGCGGAGGTTCCGCGGCCATCCCCCGACCTCCTCGAGCGCCCGGAGGAACGCCACCCGCTCCGGGGCCTGCTCCGGGGTGTCGCCGACCTTCTCGATGTGCCAGCGCGCCATCTGCTTCGCGGCGGGGCTGTTGAGCAGGCCGGAGAACTGACGCAGGACGGGGCCCACGCCGGGAGTGTCCCCCCACTCGTCCGTCGTGAAGTGCGCGAATGCCTGGATGCTGATGGGGAGCCACGCACCGTTGTGCGGGGTGTCGTAGGAGAGGTAGACGGACGTCTCGTGGTCGGGAAGCGAGGGGTCCTGCTCCATCTTGGCCAGCGCGTAGCGGGTGACCAGTCCGCCCATGCTGAATCCGCCCACGGCCAGCTTCGCCTGGCCCACCCGCTCGGCGTTGGCCCGGCGGATGCAGTCGATGGCGGTCTCGGCGTTGGCCGTGATCGAGGCCGTCCGGTCGTCGTAGCCGAGGATGATCACGTCCCGGCCGGCCGCGTGCAGTTCGGAGATGAAACGGTAGTCGCCGTTCTCCTCCAGGCCGTGCCACAGCTGGTCAAGGTTGCTCGACCCGCTGGAGAAGCCGTCGGAGAGGATGACGGGCCTGATGAGCTGCCTGCGGTTCAGCGGGCTGTAGTAGACCCAGGCCGTTCCACCCGGGAGCGGCCACTCGTCATGCGGTTCCGGTGCCGGGGGATACGAGGAGCGGGTTCCGGGGGCGACCGGGCCCCAGACGTCAACGACGGGTGCGGACATGATCGATCGACTCCTTGCGCAGTTCACGGGTTCGCCGAATGGCCGGTCCCGTCACGCCGTCATCGCGAGACCACGACCGCCCGACACCATGATCGCAGAATGTGCACAGACGGCTACTCGTAGTGCTCGCGATGTCACCCGTCCTGCACCACCGGTAGCCCCGTCAAGGCTGGCGAGTTTGAGGCCTGCTCGTGTGGGCCTTCCAGCAGCCCGGGGCCGCTGATACCGGCTGCGAACACACGGCAATGGACCTACACAAACGGGTGACGCACCGACTGCGAGGGCTGCCGCTCTGAGACAGTGCATTCCACCTGAGCGAGGCGCGCTGCGCTACCACGGCGTGAGCAGGCACCGGCTGGGCGAGGTCGCACGGCTACGGTCGGTCGCGCGGCCAGGTTCTGTCTCTTTGGTCAGCGTCGAGTCCAGATGAGGATGCCGGCCAGGTGGACTTTGGTGCTCAGCCCGCCGCGTGAGGGTCCGACTGCATGGTCGGCGGGCTCGGCGCGATCGACGGCCCCTTTTCCCGTGCGCCGACGGCGTGCTGGTGGGCCCGAACGACGGTGGAGTCCACAGATACGGTCCAGTCGATGTCGTCGTCGAAGTCCGCTGCGGCCAGAACGGCGGTGAGGATCCGCGCCCAGGTACCGTCAACGGCCCACCTGATCAGGCGTTTGTGAGCGGTTTGGAATGAACCGAGCTCGTCGGGAAGGTCCCGCCAGAACGAACTGGTTCGGTACTTCCACGCGATGGCCTCAAGGGTGCGGCGGTGGTCGGCCCATCGCCGCCCACGAACCGGATCGGCCGGCATCAGCGGCTCGATCCGGTTCCACATCGCATCAGTGATCACTAATCGGACGGACACATCCGATCAACTGACCAACCCATCAAAGAGACACGCGCTAGGCGCTGCTTCTGACCACCACGCCCTGCCCGGAGCCACCAGCCTGACCTTCACCGTGGGAGGCAGGTCCTCCCCCACCACCACGATCGTTGTCACACCGGACTTCACCGTGTCCACGAGCGGCGACCCCGTGACCACTGCTGGTGGTAACGCTCAGCCCCGCAGATGCTGCTCGGCGCCTCGTATGCCCGTTGCTACCCGCGGTGTGGGGCAGCCGCAGACGGTCGCTTCGGGGGCCGTTGCTTCCTCAGGCCCATTCCACGACGGAGACAATCTGCGAGGCACATGCTCAACCAGCCGCCCGACGATACTTACGAACCGCCAGCGTCCGGAAGGCCAGGATGATCACGACCGACCAGATCAGCGAGGCCCATACGGGGTGCTGCATGGGCCAGGCGTCGGACGCGTTGAAGCCCGGCGGAAGGTTGCCGAACAGCTCGCGGCACGCTTGCACGGTGGCGCTGAACGGGTTCCACTCCGCGATGTGGCGCAGGAAGGCCGGGAGGTGGTTCGCGTCCACGAAGGCGTTCGAGATGAACGTCAGCGGGAACAGCCAGATCAGACCGCCTGAGGTCGCCGCTTCAGGGGTGCGTACGGTCAGGCCGATGAGTGCGCCGATCCAGGAGAACGCGTAGCCGAGCAGCAGGAGGAGGGCGAAGCCGGCGAGTACCTTGCCGAAGTTCTCGTGCGTGCGCCAGCCGACGATCACCGCGACGATCGCCAGGACGACGAGGGTGAGTGCCGTCTGGACCAGGTCGGCGAGGGTGCGTCCGGTCAGGACGGCGCCGCGAGCCATCGGTAGGGAGCGGAAGCGGTCTATGAGGCCCTTGTGCATGTCGTCGGCGATGCCCGCGCCGGCGCCGGCCGTGGCGAACGTGACGGTCTGGGCGAAGATGCCGGCCATCAGGAACTCGCGGTAGGCCTGGGTGGAGGTGGAGGAACCGACCGTGATCGAGCCGCCGAACACATAGGTGAACAGCACCACGAACATGATGGGCTGGATCAGCCCGAAGATCAGCATCTCGGGGATCCGGGACATGCGGATCAGGTTGCGTTTCGCCACGACCATCGAGTCGCGGAACGACTGGGTCACGGCGTTGCCAGGGGCGGCCGGCACCCGCGCGGTGTCGCTGACGGCACTCACTTCACGGTCTCCTTGCGGCTGTCCTTGCGGCTGTCCTTCTTGCTGCCCCGCTCGCCGTTGCCCTCGGGCTTCTCCTCGGCCACGTGTCCGGTCAGGGAGAGGAAGACGTCGTCGAGGGTGGGGCGGCGCAGGGCGATGTCGTCGATCTCGATGCCCCGGGAGTCCAGCTCGCGGATGACCTCGGCGAGCAGCTTGGCGCCGCCGGTGACGGGCACGGTGAGCTTGCGGGTGTGCTCCTCGACGGTGGTGTCGCCCTTGCCGAACCCCGCCAGCACCTCGGCGGCGGTCCGGATGTGCTCGCGCTCGTGCACCACGACCTCGACGCGCTCGCCGCCGGTGCGGGCCTTGAGCTCGTCGGAGGTGCCCTGGGCGATGACCTTGCCGTGGTCGACGACCGCGATGTCGTGGGCGAGGTGGTCGGCCTCTTCCAGGTACTGGGTGGTGAGCAGCAGGGTCGTGCCGCCGGAGACCAGCTGCTGGATGACCTCCCACAACTGCTGGCGGTTGCGCGGGTCGAGGCCGGTGGTCGGCTCGTCCATGAACATCACGGGCGGGGAGACGACGAGGGCGGCGGCGAGGTCGAGGCGGCGGCGCATGCCGCCGGAGTAGGTCTTGGTGGGGCGGTCGGCGGCGTCGGTGAGGTTGAACTGCTCCAGCAGCTCGACCGCGCGGGCCTTGGCCTGCTTGGCCCGCATCTGGTACAGCTGGCCGACCATCTGCAGGTTCTCGCGGCCGGTGAGGTATTCGTCGACCGCCGCGAACTGTCCGGACAGGCCGATGGAGCGGCGTACGGCGTCCGGTTGCCCGAGGACGTCCATGCCCGCGACGACGGCCTTGCCGCTGTCGGGGCGGAGCAGGGTCGTCAGGCAGCGGACGGCCGTCGTCTTGCCCGCGCCGTTCGGCCCGAGCAGTCCGAGGACCGTGCCTTCGGGGACATCGAGGTCGACGCCGTCCAAAGCCCTTACGTCGCCGAAGGTCTTGACCAGACCTTCGGCATAGATGGCGCCTGGCATATGGGTCTCCACGTCGTCGGGGGATTCTGTGAGAAGGCTAGGTATGCGGCCCTCGGTCCGCCTATGGTTTTCCGCCGGTGCGACGGCAGGCGGACGGCAGCGGTGGCCACGCGACACACCATAACGCGATGTATCGCGTTCGTCGACGGATTTCCCCGAACGAGTGAGTGAACAGGCGCTGACCAGGCCGTCTTGCGCCGGGAACGGCCGCCGCGCTCAGTCGATGACCGTGTAACCGGCCTCGCGCAGGGACCGGCCGACCTCGGTGCAGTGGGCCGGGCCCTTGGTCTCCAGGTGGAGTTCGACCTCCGCCTCCGCGAGCCCGAGGCGGGGATCGGTGCGGATGTGGCTCACGTCGAGGACGTTCGCGTCGACCGCGGACAGCACCCCGAGCAGGGTGGCGAGCGCGCCCGGCCGGTCGGTCAGCCGCAGCCGTACGGCCAGGTAGCGGCCCTGCGCGGCCATGCCGTGCCGCAGCACCCGCTGCAGCAGCACCGGGTCGACGTTGCCGCCGGACAGCACGGCGACGACCGGTCCGGCGAAGGCGCCGGGCTCGCCCAGCAGCGCCGCGACCGGGCTGGCCCCGGCCGGTTCCACCACCATCTTGGCCCGCTCCAGGCAGAGCAGCAGCGCGGCCGACAGCTGGTCCTCGCTGACCGTGCGGACCTCGTCGACCAGCTCCTCGACGAGCGCGAACGGCACGTCACCGGGCCGACCCACCCTGATGCCGTCGGCCATCGTCGCCGGGTTCGCCACCGTGACCGGGTGCCCGGCCGCCAGCGAGGGCGGATACGCGGCCGCGCCCGCCGCCTGGACGCCGACGATCCGCACGTCCGGTCTGACCGCCTTCACCGCGACCGCGATCCCGGCCGCGAGCCCGCCGCCGCCGATCCCGACGACGATCGTGCCGACCTCGGGGCACTGGTCCAGGATCTCCAGCCCGACCGTGCCCTGACCGGCGATGATGTCCGGGTGGTCGAAGGGGTGGATGAACACCGCGCCGGTCTCGGCCGCGTACTCCTGGGCGGCCTCCAGCGTCTCGTCGACCACCTGGCCGTGCAGCCGCACCTCCGCGCCGTACTCCCGGGTGGCACTGATCTTGGGCAGCGGGGCGCCGTTGGGCATGAACACCGTCGAGTGCACGCCGAGCAGCGACGAGGCCAGCGCCACGCCCTGCGCGTGGTTCCCGGCGCTCGCGGCGACGACCCCGGCGGCGCGCTCCTCGGGCAACAGCCCGGCGATCCGTACATAGGCGCCGCGCAGCTTGAACGAACCGGTCCGCTGGAGGTTCTCGCACTTGAGGTGCACCGGCGAGCCGACCAGCTGGGACAGGTGCCTGCTGCCCTCCATCGCGGTCACCCGCGCCACGCCCGTGAGCATCTTCTGGGCGCCGCGTACATCGTCGAGGGTGACGGGGCGCAAGGAGTCAGCCGTGCTGTAGCTCATGACTCAAGTCTCGCAGTTCACAGGCCGGAGGCGCGGGTGTGACCAAGCTCCGAGACCGGTTTGCGCAGCGCCGGTACGGCTCGCCCCCTGTCCGCGTACTCTGTCCCCCACATCAGCACTCCTTTCATGAAGCGAGCCCCCGGCCATGCCCACAACACCTGAAATGTCGATGGACATGACGACCGTCGGTGACACCGGTCTTCTCGACACGCTGCAGCACGAGGTGGCGGTGTTCGCCCGTCGTGCCGAACAGACCCGGCTCGGCGGCGTCGGGCAGGTGCGCAACTCCATGGACCGCGCCGCGTATCTGCTGCTCAACCGCCTCGACAAGGAAGGCCCCATGGGGGTCAAGGCGCTTGCCGCCAGCATGGGGATCGACTCGTCCACGGTCACCCGGCAGGTGGCCCCGCTGGTCGACACCGGGCTCGTCAAGCGCACCTCGCACCCCGAGGACGGCCGGGCCGTGGTGCTCCAGCTGTCCCCGCGCGGGCTGTCGCGGCTGGAGGAAGTGCGTTCGTCGCGGCGCCAGTTGATGGCGGAGCTGACGCAGGACTGGGAGCCGGCGGAGCGCGAGACGTTCTGCGCGCTGCTCACCCGCTTCAACAGCGCGCTGTCCGCGCGGATGGCGGTCCCGCCGGGCTCGGACACCCCGCCGGCCTCCTGACCACTTGCCGGCCTCCCGCCCGCCGGCCTCCCGCCCGCTGTCCGGACACGGACACCGTCGGGGCTTCCCGCGTCTCCGGGGCTTCCCGCAGGCATCCGCCGTATCCGCCACGCACGCGTGCCGCGCGCATCCGTCACGCGCGCGTGCCCCGCGGCTCTTGACCGTGGGCCCGACCCTGGCCTCATATGAGACCGGGCCCCGACGTACCCGTGTCGGGCCCCACAGTCGGGGAGGGACGGTGCACGATCGGCAGGCTCTGCAGGACGCCCGCCGGGCCCGGGAGTTCGAGGCGTTCGTCGCGGGCGCGGCAGGACGGCTGCTGCATGCCGCCACCCTGCTGACCGCCGAGGCGCCGGACGCCAACCCCCGCGCGCGGCGCCTGTTGACCCACGCGCTCGCGCACACGTACGCGTGCTGGGACCGGCTGCGCGGCGAGGACCCGTACGACCGGGCCCGTCAGTACCTCGCCCTGCGCTTCGCGAACTCCGCCTGGCACCAGTACGGCGGCCCGCTCAGCCGCACCCGCCCGGACCCTCGCAGCGCCCTCGCCGGGCTCACGCCCCGGGAGCGTCTGATCCTGGTGCTGCGGCTGTACGAGGGGGTCGCCGAGGAACAGACGGCGGCGCTGCTCGGCCTGCCCGCGGAGCGCGTGCACGCCCTCTGCGAGCGGGCGACGGCCACCCTGCTGCACCCGCCGCGGAAGGCGGCGCCCGCGGTGCCGGTGGCGAAGGTGGCGCCGTCGTGAACCGTGTCGAACGCGAGGCCGCGGCCCGGCGGATCATGGAACGGACCCCGCCCCCGGTACCGCCCGACCTCTACGGCGAGGTGCTGCGCCGGGGCGGCCGGATGCTGCGGCGCCGGCGCAGGGCCCGCCGCCTGCTGTGGTTCCTGCTGTGCGCTGCGGCGGTGGTGTTCGCGGTCTGGGCGGCGACGGTGCATCCGTGGGTGGAGCCGCCGTCCACGACGACTCCGCCCATCGTCGGCTGGTGAAACGATCAGCCGAGCGCCTGCTGGAGGTCTTCCAGCAGGTCGTCGACGTTCTCGATGCCCACGGACAGGCGCACCAGGTCGGCGGGCACCTCCAGCGCGGAGCCGGCCGCCGAGGCGTGCGTCATCCGCCCCGGGTGCTCGATCAGGGACTCGACGCCGCCCAGGGACTCGCCGAGCGTGAACACCTTCGCGCGGTTGCAGACCTCGACGGCCGCCTCCTCGCCGCCCGTGACCTGGAAGGACACCATGCCGCCGAACGCCTTCATCTGCTTGGCGGCGGTCTCGTGCCCCGGGTGCTCGGGCAGGCCCGGGTACAGGACCCGCGTCACGCGCGCGTGCCGGCTCAGCATGTCGGCGACCCTCGTGGCGTTCTCGCTGTGCCGGTCCATGCGCACCGCGAGCGTCTTGGTGCCGCGCAGCACCAGCCACGAGTCGAACGGCCCGGCGACCGCGCCCATCGCGTTCTGGTGGTAGGCCAGCTCCTCGCCGAGCGTCTGGTCCGACACGATCAGCGCGCCGCCGACCACGTCCGAGTGACCGCCCATGTACTTCGTCAGCGAGTGCACGACGACGTCCGCGCCGAGCGAGAGCGGCTGCTGGAGGTAGGGCGTGGCGAAGGTGTTGTCGACGACGAGCCGGGCACCGGCGTCGTGGGCGACCTGGGCGACGGCGGCGATGTCGGTGATGCCGAGCAGCGGGTTGGAGGGGGTCTCCACCCAGACCGCCTTGGTCTTCGGGGTGATCGCGGCCCGCACGGCGGACGGGTCGCTGGTGTCGGCGACGGACCACTCCACGCCCCACCGGGAGACGACCTTCGCGAACAGCCGGAACGTGCCGCCGTAGGCGTCGTTCGGGATGACCACGTGGTCGCCGGGGCTGAGCAGCGTGCGCAGCAGGGCGTCCTCGGCCGCCAGCCCGGACGCGAACGCGAGGCCGCGCCGCCCGCCTTCCAGGGCGGCGAGGTTCTCCTCCAGGGCGGTCCTGGTCGGGTTGGCGCTACGGCTGTACTCGTAGCCGCCGCGCAGGCCGCCGACGCCGTCCTGCTTGTAGGTCGAGACCTGGTAGATCGGCGGTACGACCGCACCGGTGAGGGGGTCCGCCGTGTTGCCCGCGTGGATGGCGAGCGTCTCGAAGTGCTGACTGATGTGGTGCCTGTCGCTCATGGTTGACGAGCCTAGTGCTCCGACGGCCCCCGCGCGTCGTCCACAGGCCGGGCCGGCGGTTGTCCACAGGCCGGGGCACCGGTTGGCCAATTGTCGGCGCCGTCTGGTTCGCTTGACGCATGGCGATTCTCTGGGCCCTGATGGCGGCGCTCCTGCTGAGCTTCGCGCTGCTCCCCGTCCTGCGACGGCGGCGCGGCATGATCGAGCAGGTCCACCCGAGCCACCCGGACGCCGCCGACCCGGCGGACTACGGCTTCGTGCGCGAGGAGGACCTGGACATCCGCATGCCAGGGCCCGACCAGGACCTGCTGGACGTCCTCGACGTCGTGCAGCACACCCAGGACTACCGGGCGGCCTCCCAGCTGCTCGCGGGCACGGAGATCGCGGGCGAGCTGCGCTGGCAGCGCGTGCAGGCCTTCGCCGGCGCGGCGGCTCTGGAGCTCCAGCAGCGACCGGGCGGGGTCAGCGAGACGCCGGGCGGGCAGTGGCTGCGGGTCTGGCGGGCCGAGCAGCCCAAGGACGCGGGCGGCGCGGCCGTCCACGCGGAGTTCCTGGTCCAGCAGGCGTGGCGGACGTCGACGCCCGGCACCGACGACTTCCGGATCATCATGGAGGAGGCCAGGGACGCCTGCGGGCAGGCGGCGCTGCTCTCCCCCGGCGACCCGGTGCCGTACATCATCGAGCTGTCGGTGGCGCGCGGGCTGAACTACCCGCAGCCGGAGTTCGAGCAGCTGTGGCTGAAGATCCTGGACCGCGCGCCCATCCACATGGGGGCGCATCTCGCGGCGCTGCACTACTGGTGCGAGAAGTGGCACGGCTCGCGCGCGCTGGCGTATTCCTTCGCCGAGGCCGCCGCCGCCCGCGCCCCGCAGGGCTCGCTGCTGGCCGCGATGCCGCTGTTCGCGGTCTTCGAGCACCTGCCCGAGGTGAACCTGGTGGCGAGCTTCTACCAGAGCGAGGTCGTCACCAAGGCCGTGCACGGCGCCCTGCACGCGGTGCACTCGGCCCGCCAGGACGACCCGATGCTCGCGCACGTCCGTCACCTGCTGGTCTTCTTCCTGGTCCGCTCGGAGCGCTGGGCGGAGGCCATGGGCGAGCTGATACGCGTCGACGGGCATGTCGGGGCCCTGCCCTGGACGCTGTCCGCGAACCCGGCCGCAGAGTTCGCCCTCTTCCGCGCACTGGCGGTGGCGGGCTACGAGGCGAACGGCGGCAGTCCGGCGACGCTGCACAGCTGAGGGCGCCGACCAGAGAAACGGTCGTTCGTCGGGTGCGGGCCGGTGGGGGTTGCTCGCGCAGTTCCCCGCGCCCCTTCAGGGCGCGAACCCCACCACCCGTGCCAGGCGCCGTCGCGTCGCCTGCATACACCCGTTCGTTTTCCATTGGTCGTAGTCGGCCCCGTTCCCCGGGGTCCTGTGGGGGGATCTGCCCGATGGGCGCAACTCTGCGGGCGCTGCGCGCCCTTGTTCTGCTCTGCGGTTTCTATCTGCTGAGCCTCGTCCTGCTGGCGGTGCTGGCCGTCGTCGACGTGGCGGCGGTGACATGGGCGCCCGACGCCTTCGCCGGGAAGATCGTGATCGTCTCCCTGCTGCTGGCGGTCCCGGTCGTCAGGGGCATGTTCATGCTGCGCACCCCCAAGGGCGAGGACCCGCCCGGCCTCCCGGTCACGGAGGCCGACGAGCCCCGGCTGTGGGCGCTGGTGCGGGAGCTCGCGGCGGCCACGGGCACCCACGCTCCGGACGCCGTCGTGCTCATCGGTGAAGTCAACGCGGCGGTCGGCGAGGAGCCCCGGCTGCTCGGCCTGCGCCCCGGACCGCGCCGCCTCTACCTGGGCGTGCCGCTGCTGACCGGGCTGACCGAGGCCCGGCTGAAGGCCGTACTCGCCCACGAGTACGGCCACTTCACCGGCGGAGACACCCGGCTGTCGGCGCTCGCCATGCGCGGCCGGGTGCAGATCGCGCGGACCGTCGGGCACTTCCACGCGCAGGCCGACGGCAAGGAGGCCGCCGAACGCGCCCGGCAGGAGAAGGCCGCCGCCAGGCGCACCGCGAAGGGCAGACAGGCCAAGAAGATCGACACCGCCGGCGCCGGGATCACGTACCGGCTGATGGCGGCGGTCTACACGGCGTACGCGAAGCTCTACATGCGGGCCACGCTGTCGACGGCCCGCGCGCAGGAGTACGCCGCCGACCTGGCCGCCGCGCGGATCGCCGGCCGGGACGCGACGGCGTCGGCGCTCCGTGAGATCCCGGTCCTGTCCGCCGCCCACGACTTCTACCTCGACGCGTACGCGACGCTCGGCCTGCCGGCCGGGCAACTGCCGCCGCGCGGGCAGTTCTTCGGCGGCTTCGGCCGGATGCTGACGGCGCGCGAGACGGAACTGGCGGGGCTGCGGGAGAAACTGCCGACGGAGCCCGGATCGCCGTACGACTCGCATCCGCCGATCGCCGACCGGGTGCGGCGGATCGAGGAACTGCCCGCCGACGGGCGCGGCGCGGAGGACGGCGGCCCGGCCCTCGCCCTGCTCACCGACCCGGCCCGGACCCTGGCCGCGCTGGAGGACGCGGTGCTGACCGAGGAGGTACGGCGGTTCGAGCGGGCCGGGGAGTGGGAGCAGTTGCTGAGCTCGTCGATGGCCGCGGGGCTGGCCTCGCTCGACACCCCGCTGCACCGGGCGCTCGCCTTCCACACCGAGGACCGGCCGACGCTGCCCGCGCTGCTCCGGCTGATCGACGACGGCCAACTGTGGCAGCTGGCACAGCGGCTGCCGCTGTCCGAGCAGCCGGCGACAGCGCAGGACGCGGCGTTCCGGGAGTCCGTACGGCCGGTGCTGCGTGACTCGCTCCAGAACATGGTGCTGGCCGAGTTCAGCGCGCGGTCGCTGCTGCACTGGGAGTTCTCCTGGTCGCGCCCGGCGGCGGTACGGCTGCCCGGTTCCGCGTCCGACCTCGACGGCGAGGCGGGCACGGAGGCCGCGCTGCACGCCGCGGTGGCCGCCGCGCTGGCCGACCACCCCGACACCGGCCCGCTACGGGCACTGTTGCCGCCGACCCCACAGCCGGCCTGACCCGGCCGCAGGCACGGGCGGAATCCGGGCGGCGTCCCCCGCGTTGTCACTTCCGGTGTTGCTCAACGACAGCCAGCGCCGTCCGGACACCGTGACGGGCTGGATACGCGGACACCGATCAGGCAGGAGACGCCGGTCCCGGCGAGCCTGTGCTGCCATGTGACCCGTCAGGGCGCCCGATGGATCGCAGAGTGCCTCATGAGCCGTTGAACACCCACAACCGTCGTAGACCTTGCTGTCGGCGCCTCTTGTACAGCGCCGTGAGCCCGAGATCGCGCCCTGTGCAGATGTTGGCGAGCGCTCACCGCCCGGCAAACGGTCCGTCGGCGCGGAAGCCGCGCACCGGTCTCCGTACCTTCTCCGGCACGGCCGAGTGGCAGACGGTCGCCGACCGCCGAGTTGACAGCGGCAACGAGCTGCCGTTCAGGGCGACTTCAGGTCGCCAGGCAACCTGAACCGAATTTCCAGCCTTTTCACAGATGGCACACAAGCACATCCTTCCGTGCCTGCAAGACGTGCACGACTCGTCCCGACCAGACGCAGAAAGAGCACCCATGACCAGACACCACCCCAATGCCTTACGGCGTTCGGCGGTCATCGCCGCTGCCGCCCTCGCCGTCGGAGCCGCCGGAACCCTCGCCGCGCCCGGCGCGGGAGCGGCTACACCGGCGGGCACGCCGAAGCTCGAACTGATCGCCGCCACCCCCGCGGTGACCGTCGACCGATGGGAAGGCGAGCCGGGGATCTACCTGGACCTCGGCACTTACATCACGGTCGACGGGGGACCGTTCGAGCTGCGGGTGACGCGCAAGTCCTACAACGACCCTGTCGTCGCGTCGCAGGTGATCCGCTCCGGCGGCCGGACGGTGACCAAGACCCTGCCGAAGGGCCTGGTGAAGGACTTCTCCGGCCTGCCGGGCTTCCTCAACGTCAGCATCAGCGACGAGTCGGGCGCGAAGAAGGTCGACACCACGCAGTCGTTCTGCCCGAACAACCGGGCGGGCCGGATCCGGCCGGATGCCCCGGCCACCTCGAAGTACCCCGACGGCTGCTCCGACAACCCGTTCGCACTCGGCGGGGTGTGGGGGGTCGAGAAGGGCTGGGCAGCCGCCACGTCCCAGGGCTTCCGTGGGGACGACGCGATCGACCTGCCGGCCGGGGTCTACACCGCGAAGGTGTCGGTGGCGAAGAAGTATCGCGACCTGTTCGGAATACCCGACAAGACCCAGACCATCAAGGTGACGGTCCGCCAGCAGGACTCCGGCGGGGGCCAGGGTCTGGCCGGCGCCAAGCACGGGCAGAAGAGCACGTCGAAGAGCCCGAAGCCGGCCGCCAAACGCCCGGTCGGCAAGGCGGCCGTCGCCGCCGACATGCCCAAGCCCGACCTGCGTGCCCTCCCCGCGTACGGCATCGCGATCACCGACGGGGCCGAGGGCGGAGCGGGTGCCGTCGCCGGCAAGGACTACCTCGCCTTCAGCGCCACCGTCTGGAACGGTGGCCCCTCGCCGCTGGTCGTGGACGGGTTCCGCAAGCCCGGCGCGGAGAAGATGGACGCGTACCAGTACTTCTACGACGCCAAGGGCAAGCAGGTCGGGTACACACCCACCGGCACCATGGAGTGGGACCCGCGGGAGGGCCACCAGCACTGGCACTTCAGCGACTTCGCCAGCTACCGGCTGCTCGGCGCGGACAAGAAGGAGATCGTCCGCAGCGGCAAAGAGGCGTTCTGCCTGGCCAACACCGACGCCATCGACTACACGGTGAAGAACGCCAACTGGCACCCGTACAACACCGACCTCGCCACCGCCTGCGGTGAGGAAACCGCCGTCTCGGTGCGCGAGGTGCTCGACGTCGGCAACGGCGACACCTACAGCCAGTACCGGCCCGGTCAGTCCTTCGACGTCACGGACCTGCCGAACGGCACCTACTACATCCAGGTCATCGCCAACCCCGACAACCGGCTCAAGGAGCAGAGCACGGCCAACAACGTCACGTACCGCAAGGTCGTCCTCGGCGGCACGCCGGGGGCCCGCTCGGTGACCGTGCCGAAGTACGGCCTCATCGACGCTCCCTGACCACCCGGCGGGCGGGGGTACGCGCCTCCGCCCGCTCACCGGCACGACACATGTCCGCTGCCACGGAGCCGGTGAATCGTCAGCGGCGCCCGCAGTGACCGGCAGGCGTTCGCCGTCCCCCGAGTTCGGCAGCCAGTGGATATGCGGTGACGGTGGCCCGGCCGGGTCTGTTGCTACCGGTCCGTGACGTCCGACACCGGAGCGACACCCGAAGGACAAGACTCCCCCCAGTTCGTCCCGAACGGGTCACTTGGCTTGACCCCCGTCCCGCCGAGTCCGCAGTAGCCGCCCCGGTCTTTGCTGCTCGAAAGGTATTGCTGGTGGTAGGCCTCGGCCGAGTAGAAGGGGCTGACTGGCAAGCGATCGCCTCCGCTCTTCCCGACACCGACGACGACAACCCACCGCAGACCTGCCCGCTGAGATTCCCCACCCACCCGTCGCCGTCACGCACCCCCCCTCATGCGATCCTGACCGGTGCGGCACAGTCACGGTCAACTGAGCGGGCAACGGTGGGGGAAACGTGGGGCTCTTCGGATCGCGAGGCCGACGTAAGGGCATACCGGACGAGCCGGCGCTGCTGGCTGCGGCTGCCGAGAACCCCGGTGGCAGCGTCGCCGAGATCGACCCGACGTATATCGACGACCCGAACGGCTACGTACCTCCCGAAGCGATCCGCGGCGCGTGGCTGGTGGACGGCAGCGGGAAACTGACCGGCGAGTACCAGGAGAATCTCCGCCACGGGGTGCCGCAGGACGACTTCAGCAAGCTCACTGATCCCGATCACTGGCTCGGCTGGCTCGGCGACGACCCCGCGACCGCCGTCCGGAAGGGCATCGAAGAGTCCTTGCGCGCCCAGGTGGCGGACGCAGTGGTCGAGTGGGTCAAGATCCTCGAAACGCCCCGGTTCCTCACGGGTGGGCGTCGGCATTCCGAGGACGACCAGGTCATGTTGGTCACCCGGGCTGCACTCGCCGCGCCGTTCGCGTTGTCCGTGCGCACCACGCAGCACGGGCGTTCCATCCTCCTGGGGGTGTTCTCCTGGGCTGCGGTGAACCTCTCACGGCCCGAGGCCCGCAAAGATCGACACTGGTTCGACCTCGGCGTCGAGCTGGACTGGGCCGGTGAACGGCTTCGGGAGAGGATCTACGAGATGGACGGTACGGCCGGAACCGCCGAAGGGTAGTGCGGCCATGCCGCAGCACCGCACCGGCGGTCGGAGCGAATACACGACGGCGTAGGCGCCCTTGACGGGGAGAAGCGATCCGACCCCTCACCTGGTCAGCAGCGCGGGGATACGTGGGATCCAGCCCCGCTGCGGGGTTCGCTACCCAGCTGCCACGACCTGGCCGGCCGTGACCTGAGGAGGGTTGGGAAGCAGCGATGCGAGGCTTTCCCGTACGAAGTCCGCCGCCCTCTTGACCGACTCGTCGGCCCCGGCCTGGTCTTCATAGATGCTGGTAGAGACCATCACTCCACCCCCGGCGTCAATCCAGTAGTAGGCCACGAAGCCGGGGACCTGACGGAGGAGGGGGACGAATCCCTCGTCCACCCGGCGTCCTGCCTCGGCAGGATCCGTCACCCCTTCGTACCGCCGAACCACTGCGTACATGACTGATCTCCTCGCGTATCCCAAGGCCACCTTGCTCGAAACGGCATACCCCGCAGCGGGTGTCTCCCTTTCGTGGCACGCCCGGAAGACGCTCGGATAGGCGCATGGGTCAGCCGAACCGGGCATCTGCTGCGGGCGGGCGAAACGGGGCGTCACGGAACTCCAGGCAGAGCCAACTGGTGGCCAGGCACTCGACAGCGACAACCGCACCTACTGGGCCCTGCTGCGTGGCCTGCGGTGTTCGGGTGAGTGCGGGTTCGCGCTGCTGACCGGCCACCGGCGGGCGCTACGCCGTATCACCGCCGGCCCACGCGTGATCGGCGACGTCGCCGAAGCGGCTCCGAGCTTCATCGCGAGTATCTCCTCCGGTGCAGCTCAGGCGGGAAGTTCCGTGACGCCGAGGGCGAAGTCCCAGCCCCGCACCCCGTGCCGGGAGAGGCCCATCGTGAGCGCACCCGCTCCTTCCAGCCAGTGCGCCATTTCCAGGCCACCGGCGCCCATCGGGCGCATCCCGAGGCTCTTGACGAACGCCTCCACGCCCGCCTTGGCCTGCGCATCGTCGCCGGCGATGAAGACGTCGGGCCGACCGTTCTCCAGGACATGACGGAAGACCGTGTTGAATCCCTCGTCCCGCACTGATGAGCTTGTTCCGCTGTGACGGACACCGTCGGTGCGGTGGGCCACGGCGGGCGCCTTCCGCCGCAGTGGACGTCAGCCGAAAATCAGTGGCCGCCCGACCGGGCCGACCGCACGCTGTACGCCATGGAACAACCGCAACACGTGATTCGCGCGGCCTACGCCGAATCCACGATCACCGTCTATCAGGCGTACTCACCGGAGATCGGCCTGCCTGCTGTCCGCGAGGGCCACTTCGCCGGCGGGTGGAAGCGCGACAGGATGACGTGGATCAAGCCGTCGTTCCTGTGGATGATGTACCGCTGTGGCTGGGGCACGAAGGCAGGGCAGGAGACCGTTCTCTCCGTCGAGATCAGCCGTGCCGGATTCGAGTGGGCGCTGCGCCACGCGTGTCTGTCGAGTTACGTCCGCGGGCTGCACCCCGACCGAGCCACCTGGCAACGTCAGTTGAAGCGCGCGCCCACCCGTGTGCAGTGGGACCCCGAGCGGGACCTGCGCCTTCGGCCCCTGCCGTGCCGGTCCTTGCAACTGGGTCTCTCCGGTGAGGCCGTGCGACGCTACGCGGACGAGTGGACGGTCGCCATCCGCGACGTGACCCCGCTCGCCCATGAGGTGCACGCCCTGGTCAGCGCCGGTGACTTGACCTCCGCGGCCCGGCTGCTGCCGCAGGAACACTCATATCCCCTTGGCGACGAGCTTCTTGCCCACCTACGTGGATGACGGGCTGCTCCACCCGACAGTCGGCTCCGGCCCATAGGTCCGCCCGGCCGCTAGGCCGGATGCCGTCTTCGGGGTGCGTGCCGGGGCAGCCCGCCACAAGATCCTGGTCATGCGGACATCTGCTCAGATACGGCCCTGTTCTCCTCCGGCGCGGCGCGGCGGTGCGCGTCATGCCATACCCGCGGCTCTTGCCTGCGGTGTGCTGCTGGCCGGCACTACGGCGTGCGCCGGAACCGACGGGCACAGGAGTCACGTCGGTGCCCCGGGTGTCAACAACCCGGCCGCGCCCGGCTCCCCCGGCCCGGAATCGGGCCCGCGTCTTCCGGGCGTCGGAAGCCGCATGGGCAAGCGCGTACCGGCCGACGCCCGTCAGGCCGTGGTCGTCTACGGCGACGGCACGGACTCCGCCGGGAGCACCGTCGTGCTCTACGAGAAACAGGGCACTGCCTGGAAACGCAACGGCAGCTGGCCCGCGCACAACGGCAGACTGGGCTGGACGACCGACCATCGCATGGATGACGAGCGCAGTCCGGTCGGCGTGTTCTCCCTGACGGATGCGGGAGGGTCGCTCAAGGACCCGGGCAGCCGCCTGCGCTACTGGTACGACGACAATGCCTTCGCCTCCATGATCGAGGACGGCGACGACCACGTCCACGACTTCGACTACGTCATCGCCATCAACTACAACCGGCTCACGGATGTCCCGCCGTTCGACTGGAGCCGTCCCGATGGAGTGGAGAAGGGCGGCGGCATATGGCTGCACCTGGACCACGGCAACGGCACGTCCGCCTGTGTCACCGTTCCCGAGTCCGGCATGAAGACCCTGCTGCGCCGCCTCGATCCCCGCCGTCACCCGGTCGTGGTGATGGGCGACCGGGAGCGGCTGAGCGCCTGACGACCGGCCCCTGCCCCGGTCCGTGTGCGGCGTCCGACGCAGGCACTGCGGCAGGAGCGGTATCCGCAGGAGCCTCCCCGTCCGGCGGACGCCCACTGCCCGTCACGGCCTGACACCTGGTTCCTACGGCTGCCGCCGGGCCCGACCAGCGCGCCTGGGCCGGGTTTGGACCGGGCCGGGCCGTGCCGTGTCCGGCTGCGGGCCCGGCCGTAATTCGCTTGCCCTGGCTACGGGTTGGCGCTGCACTGTGGCCAGACACCACGGGTCGTGGTGCCGGCATCCCGAGGAGGCAGCGGCAGCAATGGAGATCCGTCCCACGACCGACAGGGATCTCGACGTCTTCGTCGAGACGATGCATGCCGCGTTCGGGCTCTTCCCGGAACCCCCGGTCGAGGGCGGCGGGCGCTGGTGGTCGGCGCTGGAAATGGACCGCTGCCTGCTCGCCGTGACAGCGGACGGGCGGCCTGTCGGCACCGCCGGCGCGTACGCCTTCGAGCTCACCCTGCCCGGTGGGACCCTCGTCCCGGCCGCCGGGGTGACCGCCGTCGGTGTCCTGCCCTCGCACCGGCGCCGGGGCGTGCTCAGCGCGATGATGCGGCAACAGCTCGCCGACCTGCGGGCCGGCGGGGAGTTCCTTTCCGTGCTGCTGGCGTCCGAGGCCTCTATCTACGGCAGGTTCGGCTACGGACCGGCGACGTACACGGCGCGGCTGACGGTGCCGCGCCACCGGGCCGCCCTCACCGTTCCCCGGGCGCACGCGGTGGCCGACGCACCGGCGACCGGCTCGGACAGCGGCTCGGTCGAGGTACTGCGTCGTGCCGAATGCGGCGACATTCTGGAAGAGGTCTACGACCGGTACCGCCGCGCCCAGCCCGGCGCACTGTCCCGGCCGCACCGCTGGTGGGCCTTGCGCGCGGGGCAGCCCCCGATCTCACCGGCATCGCGCTACCTCGCCGTCCACCGGGGCGCCGACGGCGTCCCGGACGGGTACGCCAGCTACTCGGTCGAGTCCGGCACCCTGACGGTCGATGAGACCATCGCCACCGACGACGCCGTCTTCACGGCCCTGGCCCGGTTCGTACTCGGACACGACCTGGTCTCTCAGGTCGTGTTCAAGCACGTCCCGCCCGAGCATCCGCTGCGCTGGCAGTTCGCGGACTTCCGCGCCGGCGAGGTGAGCGGCGACACCGACTGGCTCTGGGTGCGGCTGCTGGACGTCCCGCGTGCTCTGACCGCGCGCGGCTGGTTCACGGACGGCGAGCTCGTCCTCGACATCGACGACCCGTTCTTCGGCGAACACGGCCGCTACCTGCTGACCGTCCGGGACGGCAAGGCCGACTGCGTCCCCACGGACCGGCAGCCCGACCTGTCCCTGGACGTGCGCGACCTGGGCGCCGTCTATCTCGGCGGCACCGCCCCGAGCACGCTCGTACGCGCCGGACACATCCGAGCCCACCACCAAGGCGCGGCCACCCTCGCCGACTCCCTCTTCCTCGCCGACCGCACCCCGCACTGCCTGCACTGGTTCTGACCACGCGCTCGCCGGGCCCACCCGTCGGGGCGGATGCCACCGACGGGCGCCAGGGCGAGCGGGTCCGGCGAGGGACGAGGGCGGCCGGGCCGGAGCGGGCACGCTGCCATGCCATGCCGGTGGCCCCATGCGGTCCCGGCACTGGGTGCACGCGGGCGGCCGCGCGGGGTCTATCGAATTCGCCACAAGGTTCCCCATGGGGAAAAATAGGACTTCCGCGTCGGGTGAGGTGGTGGCGATGCCCGCTTGGCATCTGCGTGACTATCACGACGACGATCTCGACCAGGCCATCCAGATCTGGGACCAGAGCCGCCAGGCCGATGAACACCGGGTGTTTCCGGTCTCCGAGGTGATGGCCGCGGCCAAGGCCGGTCAGACGGCGGTGGTCGCAGTGGTCGGTGGCCAACTGGTGGGCATGGCCGTGGCGCAGGCCCACGACAAGCGGGGATGGATCCTGCTGGTGGCACTCGCCTCACGATGGCGCGAGCGCGGGATCGGCAGCGCGCTCCTCACCGAGCTGGAACGGCGCCTGCGGGCACTGGGCGTGCGCCACGTCAGCGCCCTGCTGCCGGCCGGTGCCGCCGGGACGAAGGCCCTGGAGAACTCCGGCTACCAGTCCCGCGCCGGCCTGACCTACTACGAGAAGCTCGAACCGCCCGGCGCCGCCAACGCCGACCTCCTCGCCGCGCTGGGCGGCCGCATGCTGCCCGAGGGCCTCTGGGACGCCATGGCCGGCATGGAGCGGGAGAAGCAGATCGTCGAACGTCGTGTCGTACTGCCGCTGACCGAGCCGGCGCTGGCAGACCGCTACGGCGTCGTACCACCCAAGTCGATCATCCTGTTCGGCCCGCCCGGCACCGGAAAGACCAGTTTCGCCAAGGCGGTGGCCTCGCGCCTCGGCTGGCCGTTCGTGGAGCTCTTCCCGTCCCGGCTCGCGGCCGACACGAACGAGGGACTGGCCGTGGCGCTGCGGGAGGCCTTTGCGGACTTGGCGGAACTGGACTCCGTGCTGCTCTTCATCGACGAGGTCGAGGAGATCGCCGGCGTGCGCTCCGGGAAGGCGGTCGACCCCGGGCACGGAGTGACCAACGAGCTGCTCAAGCTCATCCCCGTCTTCCGCGAGCACGACGCGCGGCTGCTGGCCTGCGCCACCAACTCGGTGCGCTCCCTCGACGCGGCGTTCCTGCGACCGGGCCGGTTCGACTACGTCATCCCCATCGGCCCGCCGAACCCCACCGCCCGCGCAGCGATCTGGGCCCGCTATCTCAGGGCCTCGGGCGACTCGGTGGATCTCGGCCAACTGGTCGAGGCGAGCGAGCTGTTCACCCCCGCCGACATCGAATTCGCCGCCCGCAAGGGTGCACAGGCAGCGTTCGAGTACGAGGTCACGCATCGCCAGGGGCGGGCGGCCACCACCGAGGACTACATGACCGCCATCGGTGACACCCGGCCGACTCTCACCCCGCACACGATCGAGGAGTTCACCGAGGACATCGACAAGTACAGCCGTCTCTGACACCGACGCCCAGTCCCCCCGGCCGGCGGCAGGAGGCGCCGGCCGCAGTGAGCCGGGGCGGAGCCAACCGCGTCGAGTGCTTCAGTCGGCCGCTTCGCGCTCGGCGTCGGGGGTGGCGCCGAGGGGGTCGTCGGCGGGCAGGGCGAGGGCCAGCTTGCCCGTGACGCGGCCGTCGAGAAGCTGTCGGACAGCCGCGGCGGTGTCGGCGAGGGGGTAGACGCGGTCCACGACAGGGGTGAGCGCGCCGGCGTCGATGAGAGCCGTCAGGTCGCGGAGCCCGTCGGCGTGCTCGGAGGCGATGAAGGTGCCCAGGTGCCGGCTGGTGAACGGTGACAGCATCTGGGCGCGGAGTTGCCGGTCGGTGCCGCCGAGCCAGCGGCCGTTCGTCTCGCCGCCGGTGATGACCAGCCTGCCGCGAGGGGTCAGGGCCCGACGCAGATCCTGCAGGCGGCGGTTGCCCGCGATGTCGATGATCGCGTCGTAGCGTTGCGGGCCGGCGAGGAAATCCTCGCGGGTGTAGTCGATCACGTGGTCGGCGCCCAGTGCCCGTACGGCGTCGAGCTTGGCGGTGCTCGCGACGGCCGTGACCCGGGCGCCGAAGACCTTGGCGAGTTGGACGGCGAAGGTGCCCACGCCGCCGGCGGCTCCCGTGACCAGGACCCGCCGGCCCTCCTGGACCCGGCCCTGGTCGCGAACCGCCTGGAGTGCGGTGAGCGCGCTGACGGGTACCGTCGCCGCCTCCTCGAAGGTGAGTCCGGTCGGCTTCGGGGCGATCCTGTCGGGACGGGCGACGGCGTATGCGGCGAACGCGGCGGCGGCCGTGCCGTAGACCTCGTCGCCGGGCGCACACCCTCTCACGTCGGAGCCGACCGCCTCGATGACACCGGCGATGGTGCGGCCGGGGTTGGGGAGCTTCGGCCCGCGCAACCCGCTCACGGGCCGGATCGCGTACGGCAGGCCGGCCATCAGGTGCCAGGTGCCCCGGTCCACGCTGGAGGCGCGCACCCGCACCAGCACCTCGCCCGGCCCGATGCCGGGCCGGGCGAGCCGCGCCATGCGCAGGACGGCTTCCGGCTCCGCACCGTAGCGCTCCTGCACGACGGCCGTCATCGTCCCGGTCCCACCGGTCGTTGCGATCGGCTCACTCACGTTCCGCATCGTCACTGCTCCCGGTTCCGCCGCCCGAATACTTACGACGTAAGTGATGACTTACGCCGTAAGTACAGCACTTACGGCGTAAGCTCGTCAACGCCGAGTACACCCGCGAGGAAGAGACCGCCCACCGTGCCCCGACGCACCACCCCGCAGCCGGTCCGCGAGCCGCTCACCCGGCAGCGGGTGCTGGCCGCCGCCGTCGAGATCGCCGACGCCGGCGGCCTGGAGACGCTCAGCATGCGCAGGCTCGGCGAGGCCGTCGGAGTCGAGGCGATGTCCCTGTACAACCACGTGGCCCACAAGGAGGACCTGCTCGACGGCATGGTCGACCTGGTCTTCGCCGAGGTCGAACTGCCCACGCCGGGCGACGACTGGCGCCAGGCGATGCGGCAGCGGGCCACCTCCATGCGCCATGTGCTGTCCCGACACCGCTGGGCGGTCGGGCTGATGGAGTCACGGTCCACCCCGGGCCCGGCCACCCTGCGTCACCACGACGTCGTCCTCGGCTGCCTGCGTCAGGGCGGGTTCTCCCTCGCCCTGACCGCCCACGCCGTCTCGGTCCTCGACAGCTACATCTACGGGTTCGCCCAGCAGGAGAAGACCCTGCCCTTCGACACCCCGGAGGACACCGCCGAGCTGGCGGAGTCGATCATGAGCGGTTTCGGCGACGGCGAGTACCCGTACCTGACCGAGATCGCGACCGCTCACGTCATGCGCCCCGGGTACGCCTACGGCGACGAGTTCGCATTCGGCCTGGACCTCATCCTCGACGGCCTCCAGCGGGCAGCCGGCTGACGAGCCGGTACGGAGCGCTGTGGCGTGGAGGCTGCCGGGGACGACTCAGGTGCTGAAGCGGTGAGCCGGGGACGACTCAGGTACTGGAGCGGTGAGCCGGGGTGATCAGAGGCCGGTCATGTGGTGCGGGACCGCGAGGTCCTCGTCGGCGAACAGAGCGGTCAGGGCGGCCGGATCCGCTCCGAGACAGGCTTCGGCGACCCTGTCGACGAGCCGGTCGTAGTCGGGGCCGGTTCTGCCCTCGTAGGCCTCGGTCATCCGGCCCCACTCGTCCCAGGGCAGCATCTCCAGCTTGCCGAGGGCCGCGAGGTCGCGGACGGCGTTGCCGCTGACCTCTGCGGGTCCCCAGGCGTGATCGGTGCCGAGCACCCCGAACCGCTGTGGATCGATCAGCCCCTTGCGGTACTGGATCCACGCTTCGCCGCCGGTCAGGAACTCGCCCGGTGCGAGGTCCTCCGGGCGCTCGACGTAGCCGTGGCCGAGATGTTCCGTGTCGACACGTATCCAGCGCCGGTCGCCGGCGTTCCAGTACTCGGTGATCCAGTGGTCGAGGCCGCGTCCCTCCACGAAGCAGGTGCCGAAGCCGCACCTGGCCCTGGAGGGGATGCCCCGCGCCCGCAGGACCGCGCAGGCGACGGTGGCGAAGTGGCGGCACGTGCCCACCACCCTCCGCTCCGGTGGCCGGGGGTGGTGCAGAGGAGAGGGGTCCAGCGCGGTCAGCCTGGCGACCAGCTCGTTCACCGGTCGGATGTCCTTCTCCGCGAGCCGCTCTTCGGGAACGCCGAGCGCGGCGGCATCGGTCGGCTGGATGACGAGGTTCTGTACAGCAGCACACATACCGACCGGGTCGGTCGGCAGGTCCTTGATGAGCCACAACTGGTCGGTGGCGAGGCGGGTGAACGGACCGGGCCGGGAGTGATCGAGCGCGTCGTCGGTCATGACCGGGGATCGTAGACGGCTGAGGCGAGCCCTGGTCCTCGGTCGCGCCGTCGAGCCGGGTGCAGGCCGCCGTCCGCGCCGGCGCGCTCGATCCGTCCTTGGTGAAAAGCCTCAGCCCGGTGCGTGGTTCCTCGCACGTGCTGACCGCCGCCCCGGCGCTCCCGCCGAAGCTCCGGGCCGGGCGGAACGGGAGAGTCGCGGACGAAGGCGACGGGGAGGAACATCGGAGGGACGGAGGCAAGGTGGTGTGGCTATGGGGACGCCGTCGATGCATTTCAGCGAGAGCCCCGAGGATCCGTTCGCCCTCGGACGTGGGGCTTCGGCTGTGCTCGACGATCGAGGCACCGTGGTCGGCTGGAGCGTACGCGCACAGGAGTTGTTGGGCTATCCGGCCGGGAAGGTGCTCGGACGAGCGTGGCAGGACCTCCTGGTCGACGCCTGTGACCTGGCCGTCGTGCGGTCCGTGGTCGTGGATGCCGTGAAGGCCGGGGGCTGGTTCGGTGTCCTGCCCGTCCTGCACCGCGACGGACACCGTGCCGAGATGGCGTTCCGGGCCCGGGCGGTCACCAGGGAGGGGGGCGGTCAGGAGTGGCTCCTGGTCGGTGCTCCCGCCGCGGAGGTCATTGCCTGGCAGCGGGACCGTGCGCTGCTGGACGGCCTGTACCGCCGGTCCCCGATCGGTCTGGTCACGTACGACCCGGACCGGCGAATAATCCGGGTCAACCGTGCGGTCGAAAAGGCGAGCGGCGTCCCGGCCGAGGCGCCGGTGGGTCACCGCTCCCGCGAATTCATGGTCGACGAGGACGCGGGGCCGGCGGACGAACGGGTCCGGCACGTCCTGGAGACCGGCGAGCCGTTGATCTTCACGGAGCAGTCCGCCCGGGCACGCCACGATCCGGGCCGGGAGCGGATCGTGTCCGTCTCCGCGTTCCGGATGGAAGACCCCTCGGGCCGGGTGCTCGGCGTGGCGGAGACGATCGAGGACGTGACCGAACGTTACCGGGCGCAACGCAGGCTCGCCCTGCTGAACAAGGCGAGCGCCCGGATCGGAACCTCGCTGGACGTGACACAGACCGCTCGGGAACTGGCCGGGGCGGTCGTCCACGGCCTGGCCGACCACTGCTCGGTGGACCTCCTCGAACCGGTGACGCTCGGTGAGGAACCGGTGCCCGGTGCGGTGGGTCCGCTGCTCCGGGCCGCCCTCGCGCCACCGGAACCCCGCGTCCCGTACCAGGAGGGCGAGGTGGTCCCGCTGCTTCCGGAATCTCCGCAGGCGCGGTGTCTGGCCGAGCGTCGCCCGATTCTCGAAGGGCTGCTGTCCCTGCGGCCCGAGTGGTATGCCATGGACCGGCGGCGGATCGAGATCGCCTCGGGTCTCGGCGTTCATTCGCTGATCGCGGTGCCCCTGGTCGCGCGCGGCCTCGTGCTGGGCGTGGTGAGCCTGTGGCGGTCGCGCAATCCGGAGCCGTTCGAGCACGACGACGCCGCCGTGGCCGAGGAGCTTACCTCGCGGGCGGCGGTCTGCATCGACAACGCGCGCCGCTTCACCCAGCAGCAGAGCGCCGCCCTGACCCTTCAGCGCAGTCTGCTGCCGAGCGTGGCGTCCGACCTGCCGGCCGTGGAGGTGGCCTGCCGGTACCTCCCCGCGAGCGGTGAGCCGGGCATCGGCGGCGACTGGTTCGACGTGATCCCGTTGTCAGGTGCCCGGGTCGCCCTCGTGGTGGGGGACGTGGTCGGCCACGGGATCCACGCCGCGGCCTCGATGGGCCGGCTGCGGGCCTCCGTGCGCACCCTGGCCAGCCTCGACCTGGAGCCGGACGAAGTGGTGGCGCGGCTGGACGACCTGGTCAGTCTGCTGGCCACCGAGCAGGAGGCGAACGCCGACGGCAACCACTCGGCGATCGAGCAGGTGCTCGGGGCCACCTGTCTCTACGCGGTCTACGATCCGGTCTCCCGGCACTGCTCCCTGGCGCGCGCCGGCCACCCGGCGCCGCTGGTGTCCACCCCGGACGGCGAGGTGACCGTGCTCGAACTGCCCGCGGGGCCGCCACTGGGCCTGGGCGGACTGCCGTTCGAAACGTACGATCTCGACCTGCCCGAGGGCACCCTGCTCACGCTCTACACCAACGGTCTCCTGGAGGCACGCAACGGCGACGTGGACGCCGCGCTCATGGACCTGCACGCGTGTCTCACCCACACCACCGACCCTCTGGACCAGACCTGCCACGCCGTTGTCGAAGCGCTGCTGCCCAAGGGCCACCTCCCCACCGACGACGTCGCGCTGCTCATCGCCCGTACCCGGGTACTGCGGCCACAGGACGTCGCGTCCTGGCAGTTGCCCCTGGAAGCGACCTCCGCCGCCCGGGCCAGGGAGCTGACCACGGCGACCCTGACCGAATGGGGGCTGCCCGACCTGGCCTTCACCACCGAGCTGGTCGCCAGCGAGCTCGTCACCAACGCCTACCGGTACGCGGCCGGCCCCGTCGTCCTGCGCCTCATCCGTACGCACTGCCTGATCTGCGAGGTGTCCGACACCAGCCACACCGCCCCCCATCTCCGGCGAGCCCGCAGCACGGACGAGGGCGGACGCGGACTCTTCCTGGTCGCGCAGCTCACCGAGCGGTGGGGCACACGCTACGCCCACGACGGCAAGACGGTCTGGACGGAGCAGCCTCTGACGCCCGCATGACCCGCGACCTCCACCACCGCGGCCGACACGCCGAGGAGCCGAGCGGCGGCGGTGTCCGTTCCGTCCGTTCCCTCGGGTGACGCGGGTCTGCCCTGCAGGGGGGACTGCGGCACCGTCCGCGTTCGCCGCCGGTCGGCTCTGCGGTTCAGCCGGTGCCGGCGCCGCACTTCGGCTCGGTGAGCCTGGCCGGTCGGGTCGGCGGGGACGGCCGGGTGCCGTTCCTGGCGACCGGCTGGAAGTAGTGGTCCAGCGCCCAGGCGGCCACGCGGGTGCCGGCCCGGCAGCCGGCCACGTCCGCCGTGCGGGAGTGGACGCCGCCCCACACACGGGCGTCGACGACGTCCCGGTTGAAGTCGTCGGCGGACCCGTAGAACCGCGTGGTGCCGGTGGCCTCGGAGGGGACGTAGAGGTCGATGTGCGAGGTGCCGAGGACTCCGGTCAGGGCGCGTGCCACGGCCGCGGCGACGGTCGTATGTCCGGCGACGTAGTCCGGGTGCGGCGGGGTGACGAGCAGCGGCTCCCAGGCCGGGTCCGCCGTCGTCGCGGGGTTGCCGTCGGTGTCGGCGAGGCGGATGGCGGTGATCGGCCGCCAGGAGCCGTAGTGGAACTTGGCGTCCCATGCCGTCACGACGGCGTCGGTCGCCGCCGCGTTGACCGCGGCGAACAGCCGGGCCGTCTCGGCGATGCCGAGCCGGTGCCGGGCGGCGTGGTCCCGTACGGCTGTCTGGGTCTGTTCGACCAGGTTGCCGCTGAAGAAGAGGGCGGTCTCGGTCTGTCGCGCGCTCCTGCCCGAGCCGGTCTTCCCGCCCATGGCCTTCAGCTCCCGGACATCCTCGGCGTAGGCGGCGGAGGAGAGGGCGGGTGGTCCGCCGGGGCGGAACTGCTGCGGGGAGACGAGCAGGAGGGGGCGGAGCCTGGCGAGCCAGGTGTCGATGAAGGGCTGGAACGCGGGCGGGGTGGGCCGCCAGACCCCCGGCGCCGGGGCGGCGGTGAAAGGAACGTCCGCGAACCTTCCGTCCCCTTCCCGGAGTTCGATGACGCGGGCGGCGGCGCGCTTCCCGTAGTCGACGCCCCGGTCTCTGGCCCGACCGGCCGGCAGAGCGGCGAGCGAGTCCGCGTAGGCGGTGTCGAGCCGCCCCCTGAAGGCGGGGAAGTAGGTGAGCAGTACGTCGTGGGCCGCGGTGGCGGCGGCCGCCGCGGAGGACGCCTCCGCCGGACCGCGCTCGTGCCATTTGTACAGGTCGTAGCCGCCTTCGATGCCCACCACGGCGTTGTACACGGCGACGGAGACGAACCCCTCCCAGATCGCTGCCTGCCCGGAGGGGCGCGGGCCGAGACTGGTCTTGATCGTGTCGGTGGCGACGGCGTTCCACTCGCGGACCACGGCTGCCGGGTCCGCCACGGTCCGGGTGCCCGCGTCGGGGGGACTTGTCGCGGCGGTGAGCGTCCCGAGGGCGATGGCCGCGACGGCGCAGGCGAATCCCCGGACGCGTGAGCGCGGAGGAGCGGGAGGAGAGGGCTCTTGATACACGGCGTCCTCACTGGAGTCGAGTGCCCAAGGCTTAGCAACGGCCCACTTCGCAATCAAGACACCCCGCCGCGAACCGGTCGGTTCCGGGCGCCCCCGCACGCCCGGCGTCGGCCGAAGCGGGCGCCTGCTCGCGTGCCGTGGGGCCCCGAGCGGTCGGGCCGGCGCGGTCGGGCGGCTACGGGGCAACAACGAGCGTGCATCGGGTGGATGGCGGCGCTGCCGCCGGACGACGCTCGCCCCTACCATCCGGGAACGGGGGCCCACGCGTGACCGCCGGGCAGGGGGGGCTATGCGGCAGACCGTTTCGCGGCCGGTGTTCCGGCGCTTCGCCGGTGCCGTCGTGGCAGGCGCCGCCCTGGCCGCAACCTCCGGGTGCACGGTTCCCGTCGACGCCGTCGCCGGTGTCTCCGTGACCGGCGACGGGCATCTGCTCGGCGTCATGATGATCTGCGGGCATCGGATCGACGGCGCGACCCTCTACGTGGACAGTGCCGACACCGACAAGACGGTGACGGTCGGTTCATGGACGTCCGACCGCCACCTCAAGGCCGGTCTCGTCACCTGGCCCCTCGATTCCCCCGCCGCCGGCTGGACCACGACGCGGGCCCTCGCTCCGCTCACCGCCGGAACCGCCTATGCCCTTTACGGCTGGACCAAGGACAACTCCTGGTCGGCGGGCAACGTCTCCTTCACCCGCGCCGACCTGGACCGGCTCGCGCCGGGAGAAGTCCTGTACGACAGCATCTCGGACGACGGCGACGAATCCACCGTCGCCGTGCCCATGGCGCAGTTCAGGACGAAGGCGTGCCAGGACATGTGACGCCACGGCGGTTCCGGCCGCGCACCGGCGCCCGGTCACCGCACGGGGTCCCGCGCCTTCGTCCGAAGGGGACCGTGCCGGCGGCGCTACGCTGTCGTGTCATGCAGGGGACACGCCTCGACACTGCTCGGATCCGGGCGGCTCGCCGGGTGATCGACCCGGTTTTTCTGGACACTCCGCTGTACCGCTGTGAGGCGCTGGAACCCGGCCTCGGATGCGCGGTGAGCGTCAAGCTCGAAACGGCGAACCCGGTCCGCAGCTTCAAGGCCCGCGGCACCGAGGTGATCACGAGCCTGCTCGCCGAGCACGGGGCACCGGCCGTGGTGTGCGCGAGCGCGGGCAACCTCGGTCAGGCCCTCGCCTGGTCCGGTCGCGTCCGAGGACTCGACGTGACCGTCGTGGCCTCGCGCTTCGCGACCGCGGCCAAGCTCGATCGCATCCGCGCGTTGGGCGCCAGGCTCGAACTGGTGGACGGCGACCACGAGCTGGCCCGTGAGCAGGCGGTGGCCATCGCGCACCGCGACGGCATCCGGCTGGTCGAGGACAGCCTGGACATCGAGACCTGCGAGGGCGCGGCGACCATCGGCCTGGAACTGGTCGGCACCGCGCCGTCGTTCGACACCGTCCTGGTCGCTCTCGGCGGCGGGGCGCTGGCCACCGGTATGGGTCATGTGGTGAAGGCCTTGGCGCCCGAAGTCGAGGTGATCTGCGTCCAGCCGCTGGGCGCGCCGGCGATGACGCACTCGTGGCGCGGGCGGCGCGTCGTCACCACCGACTCGGCCGACACCATCGCCGACGGCGTCGCCGGCCGGCGCCCCATCCCGGCCGTTCTGGACGACCTCCTCCTGGTCGCCGACGACGCCGTCCTGGTCCGGGAGGAGTCGATCATCGCCGGTATGCGGATGCTCCTGCACCACGCCGGCCTCGTCGTGGAACCGTCGGCCGCGCTCGGCATCGCGGCGATCCTCGAAGACCGCGACCGCTTCGCCGGCCGGCACGTGGTCACCATCGTGTGCGGCGGCAACGTCGACGTGGACGCCTACCACCGCTGGGTCGGCGCGGCTCCCGTCCGCAGGTCCTGACGCCTGCTCCCGAGGAGGCCGTTGCGGAGAGCCGCGGCCAGGAGGGCGCCCAGCAAGGGGGCGAGGAGGTAGACCCAGAGGAAGTCCAGCCGGCCGGCGACGACGGCGGGGCCGAACTGGCGGGCGGGGTTGACCGAGCCGCCGGTCGTGGTGCCCAGCAGCGCGATGGCCGTTCCGATCAGGAGTCCGACCAGCCAGGGGACCAGCGGGGCGAGTCGGGGCGCCGCCAGGAAGAGCCCGACGAGGAACACGATGACCCCCATCGAGACGGTCTCGGCGGCGAACAGTGTCCCGGCGGACCAGCCGGGGCCCGGCTGGAGCGCGGCATCCGCGGCGGGTGGTCTGCCCAAGGCCGGACCCCATACGGCGCGGCCCGCGAGGGTGCCGAGGAAGGAGCCGAGGAGCTGGGCGGCGATGTAGGGGGCGACCGCGGCCCCGGGGAAGAGCCCGAAGCGCCACATGGCGATCGAGATGGCCGGGTTGATGTGCCCTCCCGACGCCTTCCCCGCCGGGCTGAGGATGAGCCCGGCGAGCAGCAGTCCGACACACGCGCCGATGACCAGCAGTTTTTCGTGGATCTGGGGGATGGCCGCCGAGACGGGTGAGGGTCCGGCGACCCAGCGCACGATCGTGGTGACTCCGAAGAGCAGCACCGAGGCCAGCACGCACTCCAGGACGCTGCCGAGCGCTGCCGTGCGCCGGGTGAACGCGGGGGCGGGGACGGAGCGGACCGAGGGGCCTTGTGGTCCCGCTGCCGGAGTCATGGCCGACGTCATGATGGTGGTCCATCGGGTTCGGGTGTCCGGGGAGGGTGCGCGAGGGGGGGTGTGCGCGGAGTCGGTTCACGGGCAGATGACGACCCGGCCGCGGACCCGGTTCTCCACCGCGAGGTAGGCGTCCTTGCCGTCGTCCAGGCGGTAGCGGTCGGCGATGGGCAGGGGCCGGAACTGCCCGGAGTCGAAGAAGGGCGCGAGCCGTTGGAGCCGTGAGCCGCACTCGGTGACGTCGTAGTGCGCGCTGTTGCAGCCGAGGATCCGGTTCTCGTTGCGGTAGAGGTCGAGCAGGTCGATCTCCACGGTCCGCGAGCCGACGGCACTGATCACCACGAGCCGGCCCCGGCGGGCCAGCGAGGCCAGCGCCGCCGGTGTGGTGACGCCGCCGACCGCGTCGTACACCACGTCCGCACCCCTGCCCCCGGTGAGGCGTCGGACCTCGGCGCCGATCTCCTGCGCGGTGCCGTCCAGTGCCACGAAGCCCTCGATGACCGACGCGGCCGGGGTGCCGTCGTCGGGGCGGGCCCGGCCCAGGCCGATCACCCGGGCGCCGAGCGCGTGGGCGATCTGGGCGACGGCACCGCCGACCCCGCCGGAGATGCCGATGACGGCCACGGTCTCGTCCTTGGCCAGCTGGGCGGCCTCGACGGCACCGAGCCAGGCGGTGACGAAGTTGACGCCCACGGCCGAGGCCTCCTCGAAGCTCAGCCGCTCGGGCTTGCGGGCCAGCGCGGCCGCCGGAACGGTGATCGTCTCCGCGTGGGACCCGTCCCGGGTGAACCCCACATCGCCTCCGGTGCCCCAGACCTCGGCGCCGAGCCACTCCCGCGGCCCGTCGACGACGACGCCGGCGAAGTCCCGCCCGGGAGTGCGGGGAAGAGTCGTGTCCTCGAACCGGCCGGCCACGTTCTTGAGGTCCGAAGGGTTCACCGAGGCGGCCCTGACGGCGACGACGGCCTCGCCGTCCCCCGCCACGGGATCGGGCATCCCGGTCAGGGCCAGGACCTGAGGATCACCGAAGTGGTCGAAACGCAGAGCACGCATGACGGAGGGCCTTTCTCGCTGGGCTTCTCATCGGGACGGCTGTGTTCGTCCGCCGGTGGCGGCCCCCCTCTCTCTCCACCCAGCGTCACGCGCCCGTGCGATCGCGTCCAACGAAATCGGTCAGCGGCCGCCCCCTACGATGCCCTCGCCCGCCAGGCGGGCCACAGTCGCCGGTGGGCGGTCACCGGTCACACAGAACGGTTCTCCGCGCTGACCATCCACGCGTGCTTCTCCAGGGAGTCGATGATCCCGTGCAGCAGGTCGGCGGTGGACGGGTCCTCGCCGTCGACCTGGTCGTGGACGCGGCGCACCGTGTCGACGACGGCACGCAGTCGTGCGGTCATGAGGTCCACCACGGCACTCACGCTCTGCTCGTCCGGGGGAAACTGCGGGAGGGTGGTGGTCGCCGCCACGGTGTCGGAGCGCCCGTCCGGGCAGGAGGCCAGGGCCCGCATCCGTTCGGCGATCGTGTCGGCCGCCTCCCGCGCCTCGTCGACGATCTCGTCCAGCTGCAGGTGCAGGTCACGGAAGTTGTGCCCGACCACGTTCCAGTGGGCCTGCTTGCCCTGCAGATGCAGTTCGACCAGATCGACCACGATCTCCTGCAGGTTTCCGGCGAGCTGCGCCGAGGCCGTGAACTGCGGGGCGGTGTCCTTGCGGCGACGGGAGGCACCGTTCGAGCTGTTGGGGGACATGCCATTGCTCCTTCGACGGGAGGATCCGCGCTGTCCGTGAATCCGATGAGGTCCGGCGACCAGTCGGATTCAGACTGGTGAACGGTGCCCGTCGCCGCCATCCGGGGCGTCCATCCGCGTCATGACACGGCCCGGCACCGGCGGAGCCTCGTGCCATGGCTTCCGCGTGGTGCCGGGCCGTCCCGTCGTCAGCCCTCCGCGCGGACGGGCAGCTTCCAGCCCGGGCGCGGGAAGTGGCAGGTGTAGCCGTCCGGGTAGCGCTCCAGGTAGTCCTGGTGCTCGGGCTCGGCCTCCCAGAAGGGGCCGACCGGTTCCACCTCGGTGACGACCTTGCCCGGCCACAGCCCGGAGGCGTCCACGTCCGCGATCGTGTCCTCGGCGATCCGCTTCTGCTCGTCGTCGACGTAGTAGATCGCCGAGCGGTAGCTGAGGCCGATGTCGTTGCCCTGGCGGTTCCTGGTGCTCGGGTCGTGGATCTGGAAGAAGAACTCCAGGAGAGCGCGGTAGTCGGTCTTCTCGGGGTCGTAGAGGATCTCTATGGCCTCGGCGTGCGTGCCGTGGTTGCGGTACGTCGCGTTCGGCACGTCACCCCCGGAGTAGCCGACCCGGGTCGCCGTCACTCCCGGCTGCTTGCGGATCAGGTCCTGCATCCCCCAGAAACATCCGCCCGCCAGCACGGCCCTCTGCGTGTGCACAGTCATCGCGACCCCTCCAGTTCTCGTCGGCCCGGTCACCCGGGCTCCTCGGCTCGCACACCGGCGGCCTCCGATGTCCACCCCCCTCAACGCGTGAGGGTTCCCGGCGATTCCGTGCCCCGTGCCTGGTCCGTCCCCGTCCCCGTCGCCGGGGCCACGGCCGGGTCCTCGTCGAACGTCATCTCCGGCGGGGCCTTGCGGAAGCCCCTGGTGAGGTAGGCGAGGTAGCAGACACCGAGGGCCAGCCAGATCAGGCCGAGGGTGCGGGCCCGGTCGTCGAGGTGACAGAGCAGCCACACGTCGACGACGGCGCCGACCGCCGGGAGCAGGACGTACGACCAGACGGCGGGGCGGCGGCCCGCGCGGCGCTCGCGGACGTAGGTGGCGATGACGGAGAGGTTGACGAAGGTGAAGGCGGTGAAGGCACCGAAGTTGATGAAGGAGGTGGAGGTGGCGACGTTCAGGCGCAGCGCGATCAGGCCCACCGCCCCGGCGAGGAGGATGTTCAGGGCGGGGGTGTGGTACTTGGGGTGGATGCTGCCGAACACCTTCCGCGGGAGCACCGAGTCGCGGCCCATCGCGTAGAGCAGCCGTGCCGTGCTGGCCTGCGCCGCGATCCCGGAGGCGAACTGGGCGACGATCAGGCCGGCCAGGAACACGGAGGAGAACAGGTCGCCGCCGACCGCCTTGGCGATCTCGAACGCGGCCGAGTTGGAGTCGGTGAACGCGTACCCGGGGTGGGCCAGCTGGGTGGCGTAGGCGACGACGACGAAGATGCCGCCGCCGATCAGCGCGGTCAGCAGGATGGCCCGGGGGATGGTGCGCTGCGGCTCGACGGTCTCCTCGGTGAGCGTGGTGACCGCGTCGAAGCCGAGGAAGGAGTACGCGGCGATGGCGGCGCCCGCGGAGACGCCCGCGAGGCTGGTGGCGTGGTTCGCGAACGGGGTGGTGCTGACGATTCCGGCCGCTCCCTGGTGCTGGAAGACGTGGTGCAGACACAGCAGCGCGAAGATCGCGACGACCAGGACCTGGAAGACCATCAGCAGGTCGTTGACCCGCTCCGCGGTCTTGATGCCCCGGATGTTGAGCGCGGTGGTCACGACGATGAACGCGATGATCCACACCCAGAACGGCACCGAGGGGTACTCCGCCTGGAGGTAGGCCCCGCCGATGAGCCAGATGACCATGGGCAGGAAGAAGTAGTCCAGCAGGGTGGCCCAGCCGACGAGGAAGCCGATCCGGGAGTCTATGGAGCGCCGCACGTAGGTGTAGGCGGACCCGGCGACGGGGTGGGCGGCGGCCATCTTCCCGTAGCTGTGCGCGGTGAAGAGCATGGCGCCGAGGGCCAGCAGGTAGGCCGTCGGGACCGAGCCGTGGGTGCTGTCGGCGACGACGCCGTAGGTGCCCAGCACGATGATCGGGGCCATGTAGGCGAGCCCGAAGAGGACGACGGATCTGAGGGTCAGGCTGCGGGTGAGGGTGGGCGGGGAGGACGGAGCGGACATGGCGTTCCTTATGAGCGGAGGACGAGCGGACGGGGACGGAGAGCGGGTCAGGTGCCGGCGGTCCGCCAGCGGCGGGGGTCCAGGCGGCCGTCGTAGAGGGGGAGGTCGATGGGGGCGTCGGCCTCGGTGAACTGGTCCCACATGCGGTTCAGGCCCGCGGTGCCGAAGGTCCGTACGCGGGTGACGTCGTCCAGGTCGAGGACGTCGGTCAGCACGGTGGGCGCGGAGTCGGCGGCCTGGACGCGGACGCGTCCCTCCGGGTCGACGACCAGGCTGCGCCCGGTGCCGAGCGGGCCCGCGGTGTTGACGCTGACGACGTAGACCTGGTTGACGATGGCGTTGGCCCGGGCGAGGACGAGTTCCTGGGCGCGGTCGGCCGAGGTGGTCATGACCGGGTTGACGATGACCTCGGCGCCCATCCAGGCGAGGTGCCTGGCCACCTCCGGGAACCAGGCGTCGTAGCAGATGGCGAAGCCGACGCGGCCGGTGTCCGGGAGGTCCAGGACGACGAAGCGGTCGCCGGGGGCGTACGGCTCGAAGGGCCGCCAGGGGAACACCTTGCGGTAGTGGGCGGCGAGCCGTCCCTCGGGGGAGAAGGCGAGGGCGGTGTTGAAGAGCTCGCCGGCCGGGCCGCGCTCGGCCACGGTGCCCGGGAACAGCCAGACGCCCAGGTCGCCCGCGAGCTCGGCGAGCTGGCGCACCCGGGGGCCGTCGAGCGGCTCCGCGGCGGCCTCCAGCCGGCTCTCCGACTCGGCGGGCGGGCCGTCGGTGCCGCACAGGTGCAGCTCGGGGTAGGCGACGAGGCGGGTCTGCGGGAAGCGCGCCAGTACGCCCCCGACGTCTTCGGCGAAGCCGGACAGCGGGTCGGTGGCCGGGCGGGGAGGGGCCTGGACCAGGGCGACGGGGAGGGGTCGGGACATGGCCAGGAAATTAACTCAATATGAGCCCTTATACAATGGTCTCATTATGAGCAGTTTTAATGGCCGCTACATTGAGGGCATGACCGGCACCCCCGACGGATCCGCACCGGCGCACCCCGTGGGGACCGTCCTCGCCCTCAACTCGCCCAAGCTGAACGGGATCCGCCGGCTCACCGCGCTGGAGACGGTGCGCGCCCGGATCGCCATGGCGGTCGATCTCGGACTGCTCTCCCCCGGCGAGCGGCTGCCCCAGACCGACGCCATAGCCGAGGCGCTCGGCGTCGGGGAGATCACCGTGCGCCGCGCGCTCAGCTCCCTGTGCACGGACGGCGTCCTGGAACGCAGGCGGGGCCGCAACGGCGGCACGCTGGTCGCCGAGCAGCCGCCCCGGGGGGTCGTCGACGCGGCCGAGACGTACCACGGGCAGACCGCCGAGGTGCACCGCCTGATCGACGAGCGGACCGTCCTGGAGTGCGGGATCGCCCATCTCGCCACCCGCGGCGTGTCCGCCGCGGCCCTCGACGAGCTCGACGCACTGGTCGCGGCCATGGACCGGGCGGCGAGCTGGGCGGAGTTCCACTCCTGCGACGAGCGGTTCCACCTCGCCGTGGCCCGCGCCACCGGCCTCGACGCGAGCGTCGAGACCTACGGGACCGTGCTGCGCCGGCTCTACGCGTACTACCTCCCCTACCCCCTCGCCGCGCTGCGCGAGTCCAACGACGAGCACCGGGCCCTGGTGGCGGCGCTCCGCGCGGGTGACGCGGGCGGGGCGGCCGACATCGCCCGCCGCCACGTGGAGACCCTGCACCGGACGATGTTCGTCGGGTTGATGGGCTGAGCGGTGCCCCCAGCCGAAGGCTGGGAGAGGAACTGCGCGAAATTCGGTTGCCGGGCGGCGCTCCCGCGGGCTCAATGGCGTGCATGGCCGACATCCAGGGCTCGTACGACGAGCTGTTCACCGCCGTGCCCTCCACACTCGCCGGATTCGTCGACGACGGCGACGTGGGCGGTGCCGTGGCCGTCTTCGTGGACGGGAAGCCGGTGGTGGACGTGTGGGCCGGGTTCGCCGACGCCGGACGGACCCGGGCGTGGGAGCGGGACACGATCGTCAACGTGTACTCCGTGACCAAGACGATGACCGCCCTGTGCGCGCTCGTCCTGATCGACCGGGGGAGGCTGGATCCGGACGCGCCGGTCGCCCGCTACTGGCCCGAGTTCGCCGCGGCCGGCAAGCGGCACGTGCTGGTGAGGCATCTGCTGTCGCACACCGCCGGGCTGCCCGACTGGGAGGGACCGGTCGAGGAGCTGTACGACTGGACGACCGCCACGGCCCGGCTCGCCGGGCAGGCCCCGCGGTGGGAGCCGGGGACCGCGGCCGGGTACCACTCGCTCACCCAGGGGTTCCTGGTGGGCGAGGTGCTGCGCCGGATCACCGGGCGGAGCGTCGGCGAGTTCTTCGCCGCGGAGGTGGCCGGGCCGCTCGGCGCGGACTTCCACCTCGGCCTCGGCCCCGAGCACGACCCGCGGGTGGCGCTGACCGTGCCGCCGCCGGGCCGCGACGAGGACTACACGGCGAGTGCGCCGAGCCGCGACACGGCCCCCGCCGCCCCCACCACCGCCACCGCCCTGCGCGTCCGGGACGGCAACAGCCTCGCCTGGCGCCGCGCGCAGATCCCCGCGGCCGGCGGCTACGGCAACGCCCGCTCGGCCGCCCTCGTCCAGTCGCTGCTGGCCTGCGGCGGAACGGTCGGCGGGGTGCGGGTGCTGTCCCCCGAGGGGTGCGAGCGGGCCCGGGAGCTCCAGTTCGAGGGTGAGGACCGCGTCCTCGGCATGCCGGCCCGGTACGGTCTCGGCTACGGCCTCTTCGGCAGCGCCCTCGGCTGGGGCGGCTGGGGCGGCGCGCTGGTCTGGGTCGACCCCGAAGAGCGGCTGGCGGTGGCGTACGTGACGAACCAGATGCGCGAGCCCGCCGCCGACAACCGGGGCATCGAACTGGTCATGGCCGCCCAGGACGGCCTCACGGGACTGCGGGCGACATGAGCGGCGGGATCTCCCTCGTCGGCGGCGGCTGGGACGCGCCCGAGGTGTACGGCCCGTTGCTGCGGGCCGCGGGCGGCGGCCGGATCGGGTGTGTCATCGTCGACGAGGGCGACGGGGAGGAGCAGTTCGCGCGGTACACGGAAGCGTTGCGGAGCGCGGGGGCCGAAGCCGCGGTTCCGTTGCTCGTGCCACTCGGCGGAGGGTTCGAGCCGGACGCGCTGCTGGAGATCGGGCCGGCCGGGCTGCTGGTCTGCGGTGGACTCACCCCCGCGTATCAGCAGGCGTTCGCGGAGTGTGCCGAGCGGCTGACCGGGCTGCTCGCCGAACACCGCATCCCGTACGCCGGGTTCTCCGCCGGTGCCGCGCTCGCCGCCCGGCGGGCCGTGGTCGGCGGCTGGCTGACGGACGGCGTGCCGGTCTGCCCGCCGGACACCGCGGAGGATCTCGAAGAGGTCGAGGTACGGCCGGGCCTCGGTCTTGTGCCCTTCGCGGTGGACGTGCACGCGGCCCAGTGGGGCACCCTGGGGCGGCTGGTCGCGGCCGTGTCGCGCGGATCGGTCCGGTACGGCGTGGCGATCGACGAGAACACCGTGCTGGAGGTGGCGGACGGGCAGGGCCGGGTCGGCGGGCGCGGGCGCGTCCATGTCGTACGGCCGGCGGACGACGAAGACGGCGACGCGCGTACCGGTGCCGCGGCGAGTGCGGTCGTACGGTCGTACGCGCCCGGTGAGTCCGTGCCGCTGGGTCAGCCGCCGCTGCCGTAGGGGCGGGTGAGGATCTCCAGGCGGTGGCCGTTGGGGTCGTCGAAGTAGGTGCCGCGGCCGCCGTCGTTGGTGTTGACCTCGCCGGGACGACTGTGGGACGGGTCGGCCCAGTAGCTGAGGCCGGCCTCCTGAACGCGGGTGAAGATCTCGTCGAAGTCGTCCTCGGAGACCAGGAAGGCGTAGTGCTGCGGCGGGATGTTCCCGGGGGTGTCCAGGTAGTCGAGGGTGACGCCGTTGGGCAGCGCGACCGGGGCGAACGGGCCGTAGTCCGGGCCGACTTCGAGGCCGAGGATGTCGGCGAGGAACCTCGCCGAGGCGTGCTTGTCGTGTGCGGCGACGATGGTGTGGTTCAGGTTCACGGTCATCGTGGGACCTCCTCCTGTCCAACGTACCCCCGACACCAGCTAAGGTAAGGCTCGCCTTAGTCATTGATCGGGAGAGTCAGTCGTGCGTGCGTTGAGGTTGAGGGCCGTCCTGGCCGTGTCCACCGTGTCCGTGGTGGGCGGCCTGCTGGCCGGCTGCTCGTCGTCCGGCGGTGCCGACGATGCCGGTACCGCCCACGGCGACGGAACCGTGAACAAGGTCGCCGGTGCCTCCGAGGGCCCGTCCGCCGCGCCCAGCGCCCTCGCCGACGGGATGGGCTCCGACACCGACGCCGACGGCGTCTTCCCGCGCACGGTCACCCACTTCGAGGGAAAGACCACCATCAGGACCCAGCCGAAGCGGATCGCGGTGCTCAGCACCGGGCAGCTCGACGACCTGCTCACCCTCGGCATCGTCCCGACCGCCGGCACCCGTGCCGACAACGCCGGACTCGTCCCCGACTACCTCGCCGACACCTTCCCGCAGTACAGGAAGAAGCTCGCCGCGATGACCGACGCGGGCACCCGCCAGTCCCCCAACCTGGAGTCCCTGGCCGCCGCCAGGCCCGACCTGATCCTGGTCAACGACTCGCTCGGCGACCTCTACCCCCAGCTGTCGAAGATCGCGCCCACCGTGGTCACCGCGGGCCAGGGCATCAACTGGAAGCGGGACCTGCTGCTCGTCGGGGACGCGGTCGGCGAGGGGCAGAAGGCGCAGGAACTCCTCGACGACATCGTCGGCAACGCGAAGGAGAGCGGCTCCGCCCTCGACGGCTCGGCCACCGTGTCCATGGTCCGCTTCACGCCCGACCGCACCCGGATGTTCGGCGTCTCCTCCTTCACCGGCTCGATAGCCGTCGACATGGGCCTGTCCCGCCCCAAGTCCCAGCAGTTCAACGCCATTTCGCAGGACATCAGCGCGGAGAAGGTCGACACCGCCGACGGCGACTGGATCTTCTACTCCGTGCAGGGCGACGCGCAGAAGACGGACGCGGCGACCGTGCTCGCCGGGCCGCTGTGGAAGTCCATGAAGGCCGTGCAGGCCGGGCACACCGTGCAGGTCGACGACGACCCCTGGTACCTCAACGCCGGCCCCACGGCCGCGCGTCTGGTCGTACGACAGCTCGCCGAGCACCTCCGGTAAGTGCGCCGCGCCCTGCTCTGGCCGACGGCCGCCCTCGCGGTGGCCGTCGTCGCCGTGCTCAGCCTCGCCGTCGGCACCCGTGCCGTACCGCCGGCGACCGTCCTCGACGCCCTGCTGCACGGCGGGTCCTCCCCCGACGCGCTCGTCGTCCGCTCCCTCCGGCTGCCCCGCACCGAGGTCGGCCTCACCGCCGGCGCCGCGCTCGGCCTCGCCGGCGCCGCCCTCCAGGCCGTCACCCGCAACCCGCTCGCCGACCCCGGCATCCTCGGCCTGAGCCAGGGGGCGGCGGCCGGGGTCGTGCTCGCCCTCGTCCTCGGCGGCTCCGGGTACGGCTTCGGGGCCTACGTCTGGTACGCCTTCACCGGCGCCGTCGCCGCCGCGTGCCTGGTGTACGGCGTCGCGGCGCGCGGGCGGGGCGGGGCCTCCCCCGTGAAGCTGGCACTCGCCGGCACCGCCCTGTCCGCGATGACCGCGGGGGCGACGACCGTCGTCCTCACCTCCAGCTCGGCGACGCTCGACCAGTTCCGGTTCTGGCAGGTGGGGGCGCTCAGCGGGCGGGACGCGGGGACGGTCGTACGGATGCTGCCGTTCCTTGCGGTGGGCGCCGTGCTGGTGCTGTCCTGCGCGCGGGGGCTGGACGCGCTGGCCCTCGGCGACGAGACGGCACGGGCGCTGGGGCACCGGGTCCATCTGGTCCGGGGGTGCGCGGCACTGGGCGCGACCCTGCTGACCGCTGCCGCGGTGGCGGCGGCCGGGCCGATCGCGTTCGTGGGGCTGGTGGTGCCGCATCTGGCGCGGCGGTTGGTCAGGGGCGGCGGGTACGGGCGGGTGCTGCCGCTGTCGGCGCTGCTGGGAGCGGGTTTGCTGCTGGCCGCGGACGTGCTGGGGCGCGTGGTGCGGGCTCCTGCGGAGGTGCCGGCCGGGGTGATGACGGCGTTGGTGGGGGTGCCGGTGCTGGTGGCTCTGGTACGGAGGAAAGGGGCCGTGACGTGAGGCGTACCCGGGGTCGGGGCCGGGGGGTGGGGACGCTTACCGGCGCTGGCCGGGTGCCTCCCCCAGAGGGGGGACCCCCAGCGCCCACCCTCCCCCACTCTCGGCTTCGCTCGAGCGGGGGGACCCCCATCGCCCCAGCGGCACGACTGCCCGCGGCTGATGTTTTTAGGGGCGCGGGGAACTGCGCGATCAGCCCCCACCGGCCCGCAGCCATCGTGCTACGGCCGCACCCCCGCCTTTCCCTCGTCCTCCACCGGCGTTCGATCATCGTCGCCCTCGCGCTGCTCGTCCTCCTCGCCGTCGCCATGACCACCTCCGCCTCTCTCGGCCAGACCTACATCTCCCCCGCCGACGTCTGGCGCACCCTGCGCGGCGCCCACACCCCCTACGACCTGGTCGTCAACGAGCTGCGCGTCCCCCGGATCGTGCTCGGTGCTCTCGTCGGCGGGGCGCTCGGGCTCGCCGGGGCGCTGGTGCAGACCGTCACCCGGAATCCGCTCGCCAGTCCGGACGTCATCGGGGTCGGGCACGGCGCCGCCGCCGCGACCGTGCTCGCGCTGGCCACGGGGGCCGTCGCGTCGCCCGCCGCGATGCCCGTCGTCGCCGTCGGCGGCGGGCTGACCGCCGCCGCTCTCGTCTACGCGCTCGCCTGGCGCCACGGCATGCAGCCCAGCCGCTTCGTGCTCACCGGCGTCGGTATCGGCGTCGCCCTGTCCGCCGTCGTCCAGCTGTATCTCACCGACAGCGAGCTGGACGCCGCCGAGCAGGTCAAGCTGTGGCTGACCGGGAGTCTGAACGGGCGGGGCTGGGAACAGGCCAGGCCGCTCGCCGTCGTACTCGCCCTCGCCCTGCCGGGGCTGGTGTGGGCGAGCCGGGCGGCGCGGCCGCTCGGGCTCGACCCCGACACCGCCGCCGCCCTCGGCCTCCGCGTCGACCAGGCTCGGCTCGGTCTCACCGCTCTCGGCGTCGTGCTCGCCGCCGCCGCGACCGGTGCCGCCGGGCCCATCGGATTCGTCGCGCTGACCGCGCCCCAGCTGGCCCGGCGGCTCACCCGCACCCCTCAGCTGCCGCTGGTCTGCTCGGCGCTGACGGGCGCGGTCGTGCTGGTGGCCGCCGACCTGGTGGCCCGCACCCTGGTCCCTCCGCTGGAGATCCCGGTGGGTGCGCTGACCTCCCTGGTCGGCGGCCCCTATCTGCTGTATCTCCTCGGCCGCAGGCCGAAGCCGTGACTCAGATCGTCGCCGTGTCGATCACGAACCGGTAGCGGACGTCGCTGTTGACGACCCGCTCGTACGCCTCGTTGATCTCGTCGGCGCTGATGAGTTCGATCTCGGCGCCCAGGTTGTGCTCGGCGCAGAAGTCGAGCATCTCCTGAGTCTCCGGGATGCCGCCGATGTTGGAGCTGGTCAGGACACGACGGTGGCCGAAGACGGAGGACAGCGGAATCTGGACCGGCTCCTCCGGGAGGCCCACGTTGGCCATGGCGCCTTCCGTGCGCAGCAGCGACAGGTAGGCGTCGAAGTCGAGCGGCGCCGACACCGTGTTGAGGATGATGTCGAAGGTGCCCTTGAGGTTCTCGAAGGTCTTCGGGTCGCTGGTCGCGTAGTAGTGCGTGGCGCCCAGCTTCAGGCCGTCGTCCTTCTTGCGGAGGGACTGGGAGAGGACGGTGACCTCCGCGCCCAGGGCGGCGGCGATCTTCACGCCCATGTGGCCCAGGCCGCCGAGGCCGACGACCGCGACCTTCTTGCCGGGACCGGCGTTCCAGTGCTTGAGCGGGGAGTACGTGGTGATGCCGGCGCAGAGCAGGGGAGCCGCGACGTCCAGCGGGAGGCCGTCGGGGATGCGGACGACGTAGTTCTCGTCGACGACGACCTTCTGCGAGTAGCCGCCGTAGGTGGGCTGCCCGTCCTTGCCGACGGCGTTGTACGTCCAGGTCGGGCCGCCGCCGGTGCAGTACTGCTGGAGACCGGCCTTGCAGTTGTCGCACTCGCGGCAGGAGTCGACCATGCAGCCGACGCCCACCCGGTCCCCCACCGCGTACTTCGTGACACCCGGGCCGACCTCCGAGACGACGCCCGCGATCTCGTGACCGGGCACCATCGGGAAGATCGCCGTACCCCAGCCCTCGCGGGCCTGGTGGATGTCGGAGTGGCAGATACCGGCGAACTCGATGTCGATGAGGACGTCGAACTCGCCGACCGCGCGCCGCTCGATCGTGGTCCGCTCCAGCGGTGCCTTGGCGGCGGGCGCGGCGTAAGCAGCAACAGTGGTCATGAGGGGGGTTCTCCTAGAGGTGTCTTCACACCCGGTTAGAGGTGTCTTCGCGCCCGGTCGCCTTCTTCCGTCCCGGGCACGCTTCCAGGCTCCTCCACGCTACGTCCGTCACCCAGCCCCCGCCTCTGCGTACGTCTGCCGTGCCTACCACTGGCGGGATCAGGTTCCGGTGCGTACGACCGTGAATACTGGATGTATGGAAGACCTGCCCCTGCCCGCCTCGGCCACCCCCGCCTCCGCCTCCCCGTCCCTGGACCGGCGTGCCGAGCTCAGCGAGTTCCTGCGCACCCGGCGGGCCCGGCTGCGCCCCTCCGACGTGGGGCTGCCGGACTTCGGGCGGCACCGCCGGGTGCCGGGGCTGCGGCGCGAGGAGCTGGCGCAGCTGGCCGGGGTGTCGGTGGCGTACTACACGCGCCTGGAACAGGGCAACGGGCGGAACGTGTCGGCGGAGGTGCTGGACTCGATCGCCCGCGCGCTGCGGCTCACCGACGCCGAGCACGCGCACCTCACCCACCTCGCCAAGGGCAAGCAGCACAAGAAGAAGGCGTCGGCGCGGCCGCAGCAGGTGCGGGCGTCGCTGGGGCAGCTGCTGGAGTCGATGGAGGGCGTGCCGGCGTACATCGTGGGGCGGCGCTCCGAGATCCTGGCGTGGAACCCGATGGCGGCGGCCCTCTTCGGTGACTGGGCGGAGCTGTCGGTGACGGAGCGCAACTGGGCGCGGCTGACGTTCCTGCGGTCCGACTACCGCGAGCTCTTCGTCGACTGGGAGCAGAAGGCGATCGACATCGTGTGCCAGCTGCGGATGGACGCGGGCTGCTACCCGGACGACACCCGGCTCTCCGCGCTGGTGGGCGAGCTCTCGGTCAAGAGCGAGGAGTTCCGCCGGCTGTGGGCGACCCACGACGTCAAGGAGAAGTCGTTCGGGGTGAAGCGGATGCACCATCCGCTGGTGGGTGAGCTGTCCCTGAACTACGAGTCGTTCCGCATGCCCGGCGACCAGGACCAGGCCCTGGTCACGTACCACGCGGAACCGGGCTCCCCGTCGGCCGAGGCACTGCGCCTGCTGGCCAGCTGGGGCACGGACGCCACCCGGGTCGCCCCCGCCCCCTGACCGGCGGCATGGAGAACGGCCCGCCGGAAGCCGCGCTTCCGACGGGCCGCCCGCTGGGGTGCTACTCAGCGGCCACGGCTCACTTGCCGTAGTACGCGTCGTAGATCGAGACCATCGACTTGTTGCCCTTCTTGTCGACGATCGTGGCGCGGAGCGAGAGTGCCTTGCCCTTGGCCGGGTTCTTGACGGTGATCTTGCCGTGGCTGACCGTCAGCTTCCGCCAGTTCCGGCCGTGGTCGTAGGACACGTAGACCGTGAGGGACTTCAGGTTGCGACCGGCGGCCGCGCCCTCGACGGTGACCGGCAAGGTGGCCTTCTTGCCCGCCGCGACGCGGCTGTCCAGGCCGGTCTTGGCGCCGAAGTGGACGGTGGAGGCCGGCAGCTGGGCCAGCGGGGTGCCGCTGCCCGGCTTCTTCGAGCGGAAGGTCCAGCTCGCGTCGATCCGGGTGGAGGCGGCGGCGACCTTGGCCGAGCGGACGACCGAGGTGGTCAGCTTGTACGCGGCGTCACCGGACGGCACCGTGAACACGCCGTCGCCGAAGAGCGGGTCCTTGTTGGAGCCCACCTTGGTGCCGTTGCGGTACAGGGTGGTGTTCACCGACAGGAAGTCGGAGGAACCCGCGTGCCTGGCACCGTCGGAGAAGAGCGGGACGATGCCGTAGATCTGGTTGCCGTCCCGGTACAGGCCGAACCCGCTGCTCAGCTCCGGTTGGAAGACGGCCGTGTTGAAGGTGTTCCGGTAGGCCTTGCCGGCCTTGTACGCCTTCGGGTCGCCCAGTGTGTAGAAGGCGTCGGCGATCGGCATGCCCTGGGCGTCGTGGCCGGAGTACTGCGTGGCGTCGAAGGCCCACTGCGCGCCGTCCACGGTGGAGACGTGGAAGGTGCGGGTGCCGGGCAGCTTCTGCTCCACCGCGTCGCCCACGACGAAGTCCTCGCCGACGACGCCCCACGGGCTGACCGAGCCGGTCTTGTCCGGGGCCGAGGCGCCGACGGCGTTCTTGACCGTGGCGAGCTCGCTCGTCTTGAAGTGCCGGACCTTGCCGCCCTGCAGCTTCTTGACCCGGGCGCTGGTGGCGACGTCGTACTCCTCGCTGCCGCCCTTGGTGAACTGGCCGCTCCAGGTCTGGGTCAGACCGTTCGCGACCTCGCCGCCCAGCGACGCGGCCCGGATCTTGTCGAAGCTGTCGAAGCCGATCCCGAACCCGATGCCCGCCGGGTCGTACATGTAGTCGATCGTCGCCATGTGCGGCTTGGCCTGGGCGTCCGGCACGGTGATGTCGGCGGCCTTGGCGGTGCGGGCGTCGATGGTGAGCGTGAGGTCCTTGGTGACGCTCAGCTTCGGGTTGACCAGCCAGTCGACACCGCCGTCGAAGGTGGTGAAGTCCTTGGCGATCAGAGCGTCCAGCAGGTACGTGCCCTTCGGCACCCGGAACGTGACGGTCCCGGTGTCGGAGGTCGGCACGACGTAGTCGCGGCCGCTGCCGAGGCTCGAGTAGTTCACGAGGTCGGTGCTGTAGACACCGGTCGGGTTGCCGTCGCGTCCGATGTGCTTGACGGTGACGTCGTACGACTGCACCTCACGCTGGACCGCGGCCGCCGTGCGGATGCTCTGGCCGCCGCCGGTCGCCGTGACGTACGCCGAGTAGGCGCCGTCGAGGGTGCCGCCCAGCTTGGTGTCGACGGTGAGGCCGACGGAGGCGGTACCGCCCGCCGGGACGGTCACCTGGGTCGCGCCGAGCTTGAAGAAGCCGGCCGGGGCCGCCGCGCCCTTGGGGTCGGTGGCGGACGACTTCAGCGTGAGCGTCACGTCGGACGTGCCGGTGTTGCGGTAGGTCAGCTGCTTGGTGACCGGGGTGTCGTCGGTGTGCGGCCACTGCTGCACACCGAAGTTCACCGACACCGGGTCGGCGAGCACGGTCTGCTTGATGGCCTTGTCGACGGCGATCCGGCCCGAACCCTGCTGGAACGGCGTGTACTTGCCGCCCTTCGCGGAGCCGGTCAGGGCCGCCTTCAGCTCCTGGTAGCCCCAGTCGGGGTGCTCCTGCTTGAGGATCGCGGCGGCACCCGCGACGTGCGGGGTCGCCATCGACGTACCGGAGATGGTCAGGTAGCCGGGCGGGTTCTCGCCGACCTCCTGGTCGATGACGCTGCCCTTGGCCGCGGCCGCGGTGATGTCGACGCCGGGCGCGGTGACGTCCGGCTTGATGGAGCCGTCGGCGGCGGGGCCGGTCGAGGAGAAGTCGGCGAGCTTGTCCTTGCCGTCGACGGCGCCGACGGTGAGCGCGGCGGCGGCGCTGCCCGGCGAACCGATCGACTCGGGGCCCTCGTTGCCCGCGGCGATCGCGAACAGGATGCCCTTCTCGGTGGAGAGCTTGTTGACCTCGGCTTCGAGCGGGTCGATCTCCGGGGTGTCGTAGCCGCCGAGGCTGAGGTTGACGATGTCGGCGCCCTCGGCCGCCGCCCACTCCATGCCGGCGAGGATGCCGGAGTCGTCGCCGGAGCCGGTGTCGTCGAGGACCTTGCCGTTGAGGATCTTCGCGCCGGGCGCGACACCCGTGTACTTGCCGTGCGACTTGGCGCCGGTGCCCGCCGCGATGGACGCGACGTGCGTGCCGTGGCCGAAGTGGTCGGAGGCGTCGGCGGCCGCGCTGAAGTTCTTGGACTCGATCACCTGGTCCTTGAGGTCCGGGTGGGTCGCGTCGACACCGGTGTCCAGAACGGCGATCTTGACGCCCTTGCCGTTGTAACCGGCCTTCCAGGCCGTGGGCGCGCCGATCTGCGGTACCGACTTGTCCAGGCTGGCCTTGCGGACGCCGTCGAGCCAGACGTGCGCGATGCCGGCGGCGGCCTGGTCGCCGTTGGTGACCGCGTCCCACAGCTCGGGCGTTTCCTTGACCGGGGTCTGCACGGCGTCGGCGTTGAGCGTCTTGAGGCTGTGCCGCAGGGTGCCCGCGTCCCGGACGTCGGCCTTGGTGGCCGTGGCGGCGCCGCGGTAGCCGACGATGACCTTCAGGCCGTTCTGCTGCGCCCTGCGGGTCGCGGCCTTGTTCAACTCGGTGACGTCGAACAGTCGTTGGTCCAGCTTGCCGGAGGCCACCAGCTGGACGGCGTCACCGGGGACGACGAGGGTGTGCCCGTCGACCTTGCTGATCCGGAAGGGTATGTGCTGGCGCCCCTTGGCCCGCTCCAGGCCGACGACCCGGCCCTTGGCGTCGAGGGCGACCCGGTCGCCGGTGATCAGGGTGACGTGGTGCTTGGCGGTGAGCGAAGAGGCGGCCGCGGCCGAGGCGGCGCGCGATTCCGGCTTCGCCGACGCCGGGCTGGTCATGCCCGCGGCCAGCGCGACGGCCGCCGCCGTGGCCACGGTGGCCACGGCAGCTCTTTTCACTTGTCTGCGCAAGACTCCCCCAGGAGACGATGTACCGGGCGAATTCCCCGTTCACCCGGCCGGGGGCAGTCCCGTACGCACATACGTCAACCCCCCGGAATACGGAGTATGCCGGGGGGTGATCAGCGGGCTCAATAGATGAGAGGCCGGTAAGAAGAGTGCGGGACAACTGTTACGCGCCGGGGTGAACACCGTTACACAACCGCGTGGTTGCGCGCGGCGCGCCGGTGTTATGCGCCGGCGTTCTCCTTGACGGTGATCTTGCCCTTGCGGATGGTCGCGAGGCGCGGGGCCTTCTTCGCGATCGCGGAGTCGTGGGTGACCATGATGAAGGTCAGCCCGTGCTCCTTCCACATGCTCTCCAGTACGTCCATGATCTCGTCGCGCATGCCCTCGTCGAGGTTGCCGGTGGGCTCGTCGGCGAGCAGCACCTTGGGCTGCTTGACCAGGGCCCGGGCGATGGCGACGCGCTGCTGCTGGCCGCCGGACATCTCGCCGGGCAGGTGGCCGAGGCGCTCCCCGAGACCGACCGACGTCAGCGCCTCGGCGGCGCGCTCGCGCCGTTCCTTGGTCTTGACGCCGAGCGGGACGAGGGCGGTCTCGACGTTCTCCTGGGCGGTGAGCGTCGGGATCAGGTTGAACGACTGGAAGACGAAGCCGATGTTCTCGCTGCGGACCCGGGTCAGCTTGGTCTCGGAGAGCTTGGCCAGGTCGGTGCCGTCGAGCACGACCTCGCCGGAGGTCGGCCGGTCCAGGCCGCCCAGCATCTGCAGGAGGGTGGACTTGCCGCCGCCGGTGGGGCCCTGGATGACCAGGCGGTCGCCGTCGGCGATGGTGAGATCGATGCCGTCGAGGGCGCGGACGGTGTCCTTGCCGCGTGAGTAGAGCTTGGTGACGCTTCTGAGTTCGTACATGGTGGCTCCTGGGAGGGTTCGGGGTGGGGCGGTGCGTTGTCGGCCGCGGGTGAGTGGGGGCTGGTCGCGCAGTTCCCCGCGCCCCTTACGGGGGCACGTCCTAGCTGCGGGCAGTCGTGCCGCTGGGGCGGCACGGGTGGGCGCAGCGGCACCCCGCAAGCGCGGGCGAGCGACACCCCCACCCCAGCCACGGCCGACGTCAACTACTCGACCCGCCGCAACGCGTCCGCGGGACGGAGCCGCGACGCGCGCCAGCCGCCGAACGCGCCCGCGATCAGGCCGCCGGCCACCGCGAGGCCCACCGCCAGCGCGATCGTCGTCACGCTGACCGGGGCCGTGAGGGCGACCTCCAGGGTCTTCGCGGTCTGCCGGCCGGGACCGCCGGCGAAGCCGCCGCCCCCACCGCCGCCGAAGCCGCCGCCACCCGTGCCGCCACCGGTGCCGCCACCGCTGCCGACGGAGGCGTCCAGCGTGGGGCTGATCGCGGTGACCACGTACGCGCCGACCAGACCGAGCCCGATCCCGAGCGCACCGCCGACCAGGCCGTTGACCATGGCCTCGCCGATGACCTGCCGGGTGACCCGGCCGGACTTCCAGCCCAGCGCCTTCAGCGTGCCGAACTCACGGACGCGGCGGGAGACCGCCGAGGAGGTGAGCAGGCCGGCGACCAGGAACGCGGCCACGAGCACCGCGATGGACAGCCACTTGCCGACGTTGGTGGCGAGCGAGGACGCCGTGGACAGCGAGCCGGAGACGGTGTCCGCGAGGTCGGCGGAGGTGGTGACCGTCGTACCCGAGACGTTGCTCTGGATGGTCTTCTTGACCGAGGAGATCTGCTTGGAGTCGGTCGCCTTGACGTAGATCGTGGTGACCTTGTTCTTCTCGTCGGCGAGCGTCTGCGCCTGCTTCAGCGGCATGTACAGGTTGGCCGCCGCGTCACCGCTGTCGGCCGTCGCGATGCCGATGATCGTGAACTTGACCTTGTTGATGGTGACGGTCGAACCGACCTTGTACTTCTTCTCCTTGGCGTACGCCGAGTCGGCGACCAGCACCTTGGAGTTCGTCTCGGTGGTCTTGAAGGTACGGCCGCTGGTGATCTTCGACGAGGTCAGCGGGCCGACCGCGGTCTGGGTGACGTCGGTGCCGTAGACCGTGTACGAGTTGACGTCGAAGTTGGCGCCGCCGCCCTGGACTTCACCCTGCGGTGCTCCGGTGCTACCACCGCCGCGGTTGCCGCCGGTGCCGCCGGAGCCCTGGTTCTGCTGGAACTGACCCCGGGTGAACTGGCCGCTGATCTTGACCACGTTGAGGTTCAGCCCGCCGACCGCGGTCGCGACGCCCTTCTGGTCGCCGACCTTGGAGACGGTGGTGGAGGCGAGGGTGGTGAAGCCCTGCACCATGACGCGGTCACTGCTCTGCGTGCTCGACGAACCGTTGTTCTGCGCGTCGAAGTTGAAGCGGGGCCGCTGGGAGGCACTCGTGGACGCCGACGCGGCCTTGGTGACCGTCATGTCCGTACCCAGGCCGTACAGCGACTGGAGGACCTTGTCCTGCGCCTTCCCCATGCCGTTGGACACGGAGTTGACCACGATGACCAGTGCGATGCCCAGCGCGAGGCCGGAGGCGACGACGAGAGCCGCCTTTCTGCGGCGGCGCAATTCGCGCCTCAGGTAGGTGAAGAACATGACCGCAAGGTAGGGACGCACCGTGATGGCTCGATAAGGCCTAAATAAGAGATGCATGAGAAGGCTGTACGGAGGCCAGGAACGGCCCCGCACCGGGCTGTCAGCGCCCGGCCCGGGCACCCCGGCGCGGGCGCGCGGAAGCCCCGGCCGGGCGGGGGAATCACCGGCCGGGGCGGCTCAACGCTTCGACGCCCTTTTCTCAGCGCTCGCCCAGGAGTACGTCGGCGGCGCGTTCGGCGAGCACGGTCACGGGGGCGTGGGTGTGCGCCCGTACCAGGCTCGGCATCGCGGCGGCGTCCACCACCCGCAGGCCGCTCACGCCCCGGACCGCGAACGACGGGTCGACGACGGCGCGTTCGTCCGTGCCCATCCGGCAGGTGCTCACCAGGTGGTGGATGCTGCCGCCGGTGGCGCGGACGTACGCGGTGATGTCGTCGAGGTCCTCGGAGAGCGCGCCGTCGGTGAGCGGCTTGCCCAGCCACTGCGCCAGGTCCGGCTGACGCAGGATCCGCTGGGCCGCGCGCACGCCCGCCACCAGGGTCCCCAGGTCCTCCCCCGCCTCGTCGGTCAGGTAGCCGGGGTCGATCAGCGGGGCGTCGTACGGGTCGGCGCTGCGCAGGGTGACGGTGCCGCGGCTGTGCGGGCGCATGAGGATGACGCCCAGCGCCATGCCGTGCGCCGCGGGCCGCTGGTGCTCGCCCAGCGGCACCACCAGGTGGACGATCTCGATGTCGGGGGCGTCCAACTCCTCCCGGGTGCGCAGGAACAGCAGCGCCTCGGAGATGATCGAGTCCAGGGAGCCGTGGCGGTCGCGCAGGTATTGGTCGATCTGCTCGGGCGAGGTGCCCGAACCGGGCGACCAGAAGCCCTGGGCCTCGAAGGCCAGCGGCACGAGCAGATGGTCCGTCAGGTCGCGGCCCACCCCCGGCAGGTCCCGCACCACCGGGACGCCGTGCCGGGCCAGTTCCGCCGCGGGGCCCACGCCGGACCGCAGCAGCAGGTGGGGGCTGCCGACGGCGCCGGCCGACAGGATGACGTCGCGTTCGGCGCGCAGGGTCTCGGTGCCCGACTCCCCCTCGACCTCGATCCCGACGGCCCGCGTGCCCTCGAACAGCACCCTGCGCACCAGCGTGTCCGCGAGGACGGTCAGGTTGGACCGCTCCCGGGCCGGTGTGAGGTACGCGTCGGCGGAGCTGTGCCGCAGGCCGTCGCGGTGGGTCGCGCGGGCCAGGGCGTAGCCCTCCTGGACCTCGGCGGCCGGGGTGTACCCGAGGCGCGCGCAGGCGTCGACGAACGCCGGGGTCACGGGCAGCGGATAGCGCAGCCCGGAGAGGCTGATCCGCTGCTCGGCGCGGTCGAAGTAGGGCTGCAGGTCGTCGTGGCCGAAGCCGTCCAGGCCCGCCCGGGCCCAGCCGTCGTAGTCCGCGCGGTGGCCGCGGGTCCACAGCTGGGCGTTGATCACCGAGGAGCCGCCGACCGCCTTCCCGCGCGGGATCGGTATCTCGCGGTCGCCCAGGCCGGGCTGGGGCACCGTGCTGAAGTTCCAGTCCAGGTCGCCGCCGAACAGCCGCGGGAAGAGGATCGGCACCTGCACCTCGGGGCGGGTCCCGGCGGTCCCGGTGCCGGCCTCGACGAGGAGCACCCGGGCGGTGCCGTCCGCGCTGAGCCGGTCGGCGAGCACGCAGCCGGCGGAGCCGGCCCCGACGATGACGTAGTCCCACTCGCTCACCGGGCGACCGCCTCTCGGCCCTGGGCGGTGCCGGCCGGGGGCGTGGTCAGGCCCCAGGTGGTGCTTTTCCGGCGGTCCCAGACGGTGCTTTTCCGGCGCGGGGTATCGGCCATGACAGCTCCTTCGTGTGTGCGGTGAGTACTGGGGTGACGGGGTGACTGCTGGGTGACCGGGCGGGCGGTGCGTCAGCGGGCCGCGGGGGCGGAGTCGGAGGTGGAGGCGGTGGCGGAGGACGCGGTGGCCTGCTCCGGTGCCGGGGCGGCCGGGACCGCGGCCGGGCGGGCGCGCAGCACGTTCCGGAGGAGGGCGAGGCCGGCCAGGAGCATGACCAGGCCGCAGACGCCGTTCCAGCCGAAGGCGGAGTACGCCCGCACGCCCAGCCAGGAACCGGCGCTGCCGCCGAGGAACGCGCAGGTCATGTAGGCGGTGTTGAGGCGGGCGCGGGCCTCGGGGCGGAGCGCGAAGATGCGCGCCTGGTTGGCGACCTGGCCGGACTGCATGGCCACGTCGAGCAGGAGCATCCCGGCGCCCAGGCCGACCAGGCCGACGGCACCGCCGAGGTGACCGGTCAGCAGCAGGGCGCCGGCGGCGATGGCGCCCACCATGCACACCAGGTTGACGGCGTCGGGGCCCTGACGGTCGGTGCGGCGCCCGGCGACCGGGGTGGCGAACATGCTGGCCGCGCCCACCAGGGCGAGCACGCCGACGGCCGGGGTGCCCAGGTGGTAGGCGGGGCCGGTGATGTAGAGCGCGAGGGCGGTCCACGCGGCGCTGAAGGCGGCGAACACCAGCACCTGGTTGAGGGCCGAGCGGCGCAGCTGCGGCTCGGTGCGCAGCAGGTGCAGCGAGGCCCCGAGCAGGGCCGGGTAGGGCTGGTCGGTGCTCGGCGTGGTGGTGGGGAGCGCGGCGGCCAGGGCCAGGGTGAGGACGAGCACCAGGCCGGCGGCGACCAGGTAGGGGGCGCGCCAGCCGAGCCACTCGCCGAGGGTGCCGGAGAAGGTGCGGGCCAGCAGGATGCCGCCGATCAGGCCCGACAGCAGGGTGCCGGTGACCGCGCCGCGGCGCTCCGGTGCGGTCAGGCCGGCCGCCATGGGGATGAGGATCTGCGGGACCACGGTGGTCAGACCGACCAGCGCGCTGGCGACGGCGAGGACCGGCAGCGAGGTGGCGGTGCCCGCGAGCACCAGCCCCGCGCAGGTCACCAGCAGCAGGGTGGTGATCAGGCCGCGGTGGCGCAGCCGGTCGCCGAGCGGGACCAGCAGGAAGATGCCGGCCGCGTAGCCGAGCTGGGCGCAGGTGACCACGACGGCCGCGGACTCCGGGGAGACGTGCAGGTCGTCGGCGATGAGCGGGCTGATCGCCTGCGGGAAGTAGATGTTGGCCACCGCGACGCCGCAGGCGACGGAGAGCAGCAGGATCAGGCGCCGGCTCAGCGTCGGCGACGAGGGGGAGGGAGGCCCAGCGGACACGACACACCTCTGGCGAGGAAGGGGACAGAGACAGGGAAGAGGGGCGGAGCCGGAGAGTTCGGAGGCTCCGCCGAGAACCGTTTTAACCGGTTCCTCGACGGTACCAGTAAAACCGGTTCCGCAGTAGGGTGGTTCTCATGCCCGACACACCCGCGCCCACGGCCCCCCGCTTCCGCAGCGGCGCGGGCCGGATCTGCCTGGACTTCATGCGCACGCTCCGGCTGCGCGGCATGGACGGCGCCACCGAGGAACTGGACACCCCCGAGGCCCTGACCGCCTGGATCGCCCAGCTGGGCCCCTATCCCGACGGCACGGCCGTCCCGGCTCCGGCACCGGACGTGCTCCGCGAGGCGCAGGCGGTACGGGAGGCGGTGCATGCGCTGCTGACCGCGGCCCGCTCGTCCACCGGCCCGGCCGGCTGCCCGCCCGGGGAGCGGGAGCTGCTGAACCGGGCCGCCGCCGCGGCTCCCCCGGTTCCGGTGCTCGCCGCGGACGGCACGGTGACCTGGAGCGCCGCGGACCCGGTGGGCGCGGTCCTCGCCGACATCGCGCGCGACGCGCTCGCGCTGGCGACCTCGCCCGCCCTTGACCGGGTGCGGGCCTGCTCCGGACCGCACTGCGCCGCCTGGTTCCTCGACACGTCCCGCCCGGGCAACCGCCGCTGGTGCTCGATGGAGACCTGCGGCAACCAGGCCAAGAAGCAGACCTGGCGCACCAGGCACACAAGCCCGGCCGGGAGCTGACGCCTCATCACCCTGGGCGTACGGCGGCCTCGGCGATCTCCTCCAGGACCCGGGCGCAGGCCACGGCGTCCGCCGGGCCGGCCGGCTCCCCGGCGCCCGTCAGGAACGCGGTCATGGCGTCGCCGGCCGCCGGTGGCCGGTGGGCCTCCGTCAGCGTCCCGTCGGTCGTCGTCAGCGTCAGCTCGCCGCCCGCCACCTGGAGCGTGCCCCGCGTCCCCTCCAGGCGCAGCCGGACGCCCCCGGGGCGCGACATCCACCCCGCGTGCAGGGCGGCCGGCACCGCGCCCCACTCCAGCAGGGCCGTGCCGCCCGCGTCGCCCGGCAGGCCGTCCGGCGACGGGTGCAGGACGGCGCCGCGGACCCGGAGGCCGGCCTCGGGCCGCAACCAGCGCAGCAGGTCCACGAGATGCACCCCGAGGTCCGCGAAGGCGCCCCGGGCACCCCACCGCGCATCCCGCATCCAGGCCGCGCCGGAACCGGTGAACAGCCCGTCCAGCAGGCCGGGATGGGTGAACCACGCATCGCACGCCACCAGCCGCCCGAGCCGCCCGTCCGCCACCAGCGACCGGGCCCGGCGCAGCACGGGGGCGCAGCGCAGGAACATCGCCGTCGTCACCGCCGTACCGGCCGCCGCGAGCCGGTCCGCCAGCTCCTCCGTCTCGGCGAGGCCGGCGGCGAGGGGTTTCTCCACCAGGGCCGGGACGCCGGCCCGGGCCACGGCCGTGAGCAGTTCGGGGTGCTCGGCGGTCGTGGCGCAGACCAGGGCGAGCTGCGCGCCGGCGAGCGCTGCCGCGGCACCGGGTACGACGGGCACCCCACGCAGTTCGGGGTGCGGGCCGGACCCGCCCCACGGCCGGCGCCCGGCGTGGACGGCGACCACCTCCGCGCGTCCGGCGAGTGCGCGGAGGTGGTCGCCCAGGTGCGGGTGGGCCGTGCCCAGGACCGCCACGCGAGGGCGCGGCGGACCCGGGTCGGGTGCGGGCTCAGCGGGCACGGGCGGCTTCCGGTGCGGCGGGGCGTACGAAGCCCCGGTCGACGTAGACCAGCGCCTCCCGCTCGTGGGAGGTGACGCAGTCCAGGACCCGGCCGACCAGCATGCTGTGGTCGCCGCCGTCCACGACCTCGTGCATCCGGCAGGCCAGCCGGACCACCGCCCGGGGGATGCCGGGCAGTCCGCGTTCCAGGGGCTCGGTGTCGCCCGCCGCGAACCGGTCCACACCCGAGGTCGCGAACCGCCGGGCGATCTCGGACTGGTCGTGCGCCAGGACGTTGACCATGAAGTGGCCGGCGACGGCGAACGCGGGATGCGTACTGGCCTTCTTGTCCAGGCTCACCGTCACCAGGGGCGGGTCGAGGGAGAGGGAGACGAAGGAACTCGCGGTGAAGCCCCAGCGGCGTCCGCTGTCGTCGACCGTGGTGGTGACGACCACCGGGCCGGGTACCCGGGCCATGGCACGGGTGAAGTCGAGGTCTTCGGCAGCGTTTTCAGCAGCGTCTTCGGCAGCGTTTTCGGCGGCTTCTTCGGCAGCGACGGACATGGGATACGGCGCCTCCTCGGGCGTGGTCACGAACAGTGCGACGGCGGGGGTGCGGTCGGTCAGCCGGCGAGTTCCGCCGCCGCGAAGTGCCGCAGCCAGGCGCGGAACTCCGGGCCGATGTCCTCGCGGCGGCAGGCCAGCCGGACGGTGGCGCGCAGGTACTCGCCGCGGTCGCCGGTGTCGTAGCGGCGACCGGTGAAGACCACCGCGTGCACCGGGCCGCCGATCCGCGGATCGCGCGCCATGGTGCGCAGGGCGTCGGTGAGCTGGATCTCGCCGCCGCGCCCGGGGCCGGTCTTGGCCAGCACCTCGAAGACGGCCGGGTCGAGGACGTAACGGCCGATGACGGCGAGGGTGCTGGGCGCCCGGCCCGGCTCGGGCTTCTCGACCAGGTCGGTCACGCGGACGACGCCGTCCCGGTCGCCGGGCTCGACGGCGGCGCAGCCGTAGCGGTGGATGTGCCCGGCGCCGACGTCAAGGAGGGCGATGACACTTCCCCCCAATTCCTCCCGCAGCCCGGTCATGAACGGCAGGAGGGGATCGGCGGGGTCGATCAGGTCGTCGCCGAGGAGCACCGCGAAGGGCTCGTCGCCGACGTGCGGGGCGGCGCAGAGCACGGCGTGCCCGAGGCCCCTGGGGTCGCCCTGGCGTACGTAGTGGACGGTGGCGAGGTCGGTCGCGGCGCGCACCAGGTCCAGCCGGGCGGTGTCGCCCTTGCCGGACAGGACGGCCTCCAGTTCGGCGTTGCGGTCGAAGTGGTCCTCCAGGGCCCGCTTGCCGCGTCCGGTGACCATGAGGACGTCGTCGAGACCGGCGGCGACGGCCTCCTCCACGACGTACTGGATGGCGGGCTTGTCGACGAGGGGCAGCATCTCCTTCGGGGTGGCCTTGGTGGCGGGCAGGAAACGGGTGCCGAGCCCGGCGGCCGGGACAACGGCCTTGCGGACGCGTGGCGTCGGTCGGGTCATGGTGGATACGTCCTCTTCGTCAAAGGGCGTCAAAGGGCGTCAAAGGGCGTCGAGAGGCGCGAAGGGGCGTCGAAGGCCGTGCGTCAGGCGACGCTGCTCGCACGGGCGGCCGGGTCGCCGGTGTCCGGGAGGAGCGAGCCGTGTCCGGCGCCGCCCAGGGCGGTGAGGAAGGAGCGGGCCCAGTGGTGGACGTCCCGCTCGCGCAGGTGCCGGCGCAGCTCCTGCATACGGCGCCGGCCGTCCGCCGGGTCCAGGGTGAGGGCGGTGGCCATCACGTCCTGGAGTTCGTGCCGGTGGTGCGGGTTGACCAGCAGGGCCCGGGTGAGCTCGTGCGCGGCGCCCGCGAACTCGCTGAGCACCAGCGCGCCGCCCAGGTCGGGGCGGGCGGCGACGAACTCCTTCGCGACCAGGTTCATGCCGTCGCGCAGCGGTGTCACCAGCATGACGTCGGCGGCCCGGTAGAGGGCGGCGAGTTCGGTGCGGTCGACGGTGGTGTGCAGGTAGTGCACCGGGACCTGGCCGACCTGCCCGAAGGTGCCGTTGATGTGCCCGACCCGGGCCTCGATGCGGGCGCGCTGGCGCCGGTAGTGCTCGACGCGCTCCCGGCTGGGGGTGGCGATCTGGACGAGGACGGTGTCCGACGCGGTGGCCCGGCCGTCGGCGAGGAGTCCCTCGAAGGCGCGCAGCCGCTGGTCGATGCCCTTGGTGTAGTCGAGGCGGTCGACGCCCAGCATGATCCTGCGCTGCTCGCCCAGTTGCCGGCGGATCTGCCCGGCCCGCTCCCGTACGGTCTCGCCGGCGGCCAGCTCCTCCAGGCCGGCCGCGTCGACGGAGATCGGGAAGGCGCCGACGCGGACCTCGCGGTCGCCCACGAGGACGGTGCCGAGGACGGACGAGCGGGGTGCGTGGCCGACGCTCTCCGCCCGCCGCAGCCGGCGCACCAGGTGCAGGAAGTTCTGGGCACCGCCCGGGAGTTGGAAACCGATCAGGTCGGCGCCGAGCAGGCCGTCGACGATCTGGCCGCGCCAGGGCAGCTGGAGGAAGAGTTCGGGCGGCGGGAACGGGATGTGCAGGAAGAAGCCGATGCGTACGTCGGGCCGCAGGGCGCGCAGCAGTTCGGGGACGAGCATCAGCTGGTAGTCCTGGATCCAGACGGTCGCGCCGGGGGCGGCGAGGGACGCCGCGTGCCGGGCGAAGCGCTGGTTGACCCGCTGGTAGCTCTGCCACCAGCCGCGGTCGAAGTCGGGCGGCACCACCACGTCGTGGAAGAGCGGCCACAGCGTGGTGTTCGAGAAACCCTCGTAGTACTCCCGGTACTCGGTCTCGTCCAGCGGGACCGCGTGCAGCCGGACGTCCTCGCCGGGCAGGTCGGCGGGGGCACCGCCGGCGGTGGTTCCGGCCCAGCCCGCCCAGGCGCCGCGACGGGCGCGCAGGATGGGCTCCAGGGCACTGACGAGTCCGCCCGGACTGCGCCGCCAGCGCGGGCCGTCCGGGCCCTGAGTGTCCAGGTGGACCGGGAGACGGTTGGCGACGACGACGAAGTCCGCGTCGGACCCGACGGATGCGAGGGGCTGGCTGGTCCTGGGCGTGTCCACGTCCTGCTTTCCCTTCTGGGGCGGGGTGACCGCGCCCCGAAGGGGCGCGGGGAACTGCGCGACCAGCCACGACGAACCCGCAGACGACGTACCGGTCTTCCAGCGGAGCGCCTACGCGCGGAAGTCGACGATCGTCTTGAGGTCGGTGGTGCTGCGGTAGTTCTTGAAGATCTCGACGAGGCCGTCGTAGTCCCGGAAGCTGTGCACGGTGGAGAGCAGGCGCCTGCCGTCGACGATGCCGGACAGCAGCATCTGCATGGCCGTCTGGATGACGTTCGCGGAGTGGTGCATCGGGAACGCGGTGACGTCGAAGGGCGAGGCGCTGATGTTGATGCCCTTGGCGAGCATCAGCCACGTGTCGAACTTCTGCATCTCCTGGGAGGCCCCGTACAGCACGTACCGGCCCTTGGGCTTCAGCCGGCGCATCGCCACCCGGCGGGGGTCCTTCTCCTCGTCTTCGACGCGGACGGTGGGCAGCGCGTCGAAGACGTAGTCGAAGGTGTTCTCGGCGACCTCCGCGATGAGCTCCTCGGGCAGGTAGGCGCGCTCGGAGAAGTGTTCCGTGGCGTGCTGGTTGCGCATCGGGTTGGCGTCGACGGACACCACCTGGTTCGGGGCGAACAGGCGCTTGATGACGCTGCCGGCGATGATGCCGATCGGGCCGGTGCCCATGATGAGGACCCGGTCGCCGATCTTCGGCGGGTTGCCCAGGATGGAGCGGAGCGCGCCGGTGGTCGGCTCGATGAAGGAGGCCTGGAGGTCGTCGAGGGCGTCGGGGATCTTCACCGCGGCGGCCCGCAGGTCGTCGTTGAAGTTGCGGTCGGCCCAGAACACGTCCTCCTTGACCTCGCCGGAGAACACCGGGCGCAGCGTCCGGTACTCGGCGAAGCCGCCGAAGTCGGTCTGCCCCCAGTAGACGATCCGGTCGCCGATCCCGATGTCGGAGCGGGTGAACTCCGGCCCCTTCTCGACGACTTCGCCGAGGTACTCGTGCCCCAGGATCACCGGGTACTCGGAGGGGAACAGGTGCCCTTCGAAGAAGGAGATGTCGGTCGAGCAGATCGAGACGCAGCGGGTGTGCAGCAGCAGGCCGTCGGCGGGCGCCGCGGGGCGCGGCACGTCGGCGAGCACGGTCTGGCGCGGGGCGAGGAGCTGAAAGGCCTTCATGGTCTGCATGGTTGTCCTTCCGGGCAGGTCGCGGTTGAGGAAGTGGGGCCGGTACCGGGGCGGGTCAGCGGCGCATGGCGAGGCCGCCGCCGAGCAGGTACTGGCCCGCCATCTCGACATTGGTGGGCGAGAGGGTGATGTGCTTCGCGGCCGAGTGCGCGTCGCGGAAGTAGCGTTCGAGCAGGCTGCTCGCGTACAGCGAGGAGGTGCCCGCCACGGTGAACAGCGAGGTGATCGCCGCGCAGCTCAGCTCGGCCACGGTCGCCGCGGTCAGCCGGACCGTGGCGCTCAGCGCGTCGCCGCCGGTCTCGCCGTACTGCTCGGCGTGCCAGCCCGCGTCCGCGAGCAGCAGCCGCGCGGCCCGCACCTTCGCCTCGGCGCGGGCGTACCGGTCCTGGACGGTGTGGCCGGCGGCCAGCGTGCTCGTGCCGGCGGCCGGCCGCTTGGCCAGGGCGAGCCGCTGGAACTCGCGCAGCGCGCCGCGGGCCGCGCCCAGCACGGTCGACGACGAGCCGAACAGACCGAAGTCGTAGTAGCTGATGCCGTAGCCGCGGGAGGGGCGGGCGGGCGGTGCGGCGAACATGTCCCGCTGGTCCACGGTGTACTGCTCGGCGACGAACACGTCGTCGACCTCGTAGTCCTCGCTGCCGGTGCCGCGCAGGCCGAGCGTGTGCCAGTTGTCCAGCATCCGTACGGCGGACTTCGGGACGAACAGCATCCGGATCTCCGGGCCGCCCCCGTCCGTCGTGCGGGGTGCGCCGCCGGCGGTGACGCGGGCCGCGCACACCAGCCAGGCGGCGTGTGCCGAACCGCTGGCGAAGCCCCAGCGGCCGGAGAGCCGGTACCCGCCGTCGACCGCCTCGGCCGTGCCCGTCGGGTTGACCGAGCCGACCACCAACGCGTCCTGGTCCAGGAACAGTTCGCGGGCCTGCGGCTCCGGCAGGTAGTCCGAGAGCCGTCCGATGGCCGCCTGCACCCCCATCTGCCAGCCGATCGCCGGGTCGAGCCGGGCCAGCGCCTGGAGCGCCTGCGACCCGGTCTCCAACGGCACCTGCGCGCCGCCCAGTTCACGGGAGACCAGCATCCGGGGGAACCCGGCGTCCCGCAGCGCCTCGAACACCGGGAGCGGCGAGAACCGCTGCCGTTCGCCCTCCTCACGCCACTTCTCGATGACGGGGGCGATCGCGTCGACCCGGCCGAGCCAGTCGGCGGTCTGCGCCGACACGGGCTTCCCGTCGAGCAGGGCGAAGAACTCCCCGCCGTCGTGGTTGTGGTCCATACCCACCTCCTTCAAGTCGCTGGGAGCGTAGGCAGGGCGAACACGTGTGCAATACGGGAAACCGGAGGGTACGAGCACGCGCCGAACGGCAATTCCGGCCACCGTCCGCACCCGGCAAAGAGCGGCACGCGGGGACGGCAAAGGGCGGGAAAGAGCGGGAAAGGAACGGCAAAGGGAGCGGGACCGCCCCCGCCTCCCCCCGGCCCCCGGCCCGCCGGCCCCCGGCCTGCCGGCCCAAAAAAAGGGGGCGGCCCGCGCGTCACTGCGCGGGCCGCCCCTGGGCGGGGTGAGGGAGGGTCAGCCGGTCTGTTCGAGGAGGCCGGCGAAGGCCAGCCACAGGTCGATGTGCTGGTGTACGGCGGCGATCAGCGCCGCTCGGCAGTGGCCGGGCACGGCGTCCGCCAGTACGGCGCCCTCGGCGCCGAGAAGCGCACGGTTGTCGAGCATCCGCAGCAGGTGCCGCCCGGGGTCCGAGAAGCGGATCGAGGGGTCGCGGGCGAGCACGGCGAGGGGGTCCTTGGCCAGGGCGCGGCGCCGCGCCGCGCGGGCCGGGACGTCGGCGGGACCGACCGCGGCCAGCGGTGCGGGTCCACCGGACGCGGCGGTCCGCCGCGCCTGGACCGGGTCCTCGCCCCGCTCCACCCGTGCCCGCACGTCCCGGGCGGTGCCCACCGACACACCGGCGGCGGAGGCGATCCGGCGCAGTGACGCGTCCGGATGCGCACGCAGATACGCGGCCGCGCGTTCCCGTCCCGCGGAGGGGTCCACGGGACGGGCCCGGCCGTCCCGTCCCACCCGGGTGTTCAACTGGGGTCCGTCCCCGGATGAACGCGTCCGCAGGGTCGCGACCGTCTTCGTGGACAGCCCGGTGGCCTGGGCGATCGCCCGGTTCGACCACTCCGGGTAGGCGGTCAGGACGCGGCGGGCGGCCGCCGAGCGCTCCTGCTGGTTGAGCCGCCGCCCGTGGTGCAGGTTCGCCCGCACGGAGGCCACGAACGCCTCCCGCTCGTCGCCGTCGAAGAACCGCACCTCGATCTCGGGCCGGCCGGCCAGCCGCGCCGCGGTGAGCCGGTGCATGCCGTCGACGACCCGCAGGGTGCGGCGGTTCACCAGGATCGGGGGCAGTTCGCCGATCTCCATGAGGGATCTGGCGTAGGCCAGGTCCACGTCCTCGGCCCGGGGCGAGTCGGCGGGTGCCAGCGCGGCGACCGGCATGCTCTGCACCGGGGACAGCACCGGGTCCGGCCGGGTGGGGGGTGGGGAGGTGGTCATGGCCGGCGGTCCACGAGCCCGCGGCCGAGGACGGCGAGCAGCGCGGCCACCCCGGCGGGACCGGGTACCCGCAGGTCGCAGTGGTCCCGCAGCTCCGGGACGGCCTCGCCGGAAAGGGCGGGCGCGCTGTAGACGCTGACGGCGGGCAGCCCCTGGGCCCGGCGTCCGGTCAGCAGCCGGAGGACCGGGAGGTCGGCGAGGTCGTCACCGGCGTACAGCACGGCGTGCGCGGGCCGTTCGGCGAGGAAGCCGGTCAGGGCCGTGGCCTTGTCGACGCCGTGCGGCCGTACCTCCAGGACCAGGCGGCCCGCCTCGACGCGCAGGCCCAGGTCGTCGGCCAGGGACCGCACCGGGGGCTCCAGGAGCCGCAGGGCGGCGCCGGGGTCGGGACAGCCGCGGGTGTGCACGCCGATGCTGTGCGCCTTGTCCTCGATACGGGCGCCGGCGCCGTGCCGGGCCACCAGCGGGCGGAGCTCCCGGCGCAGCCGGTCGATCGCCGGGTGCGGTGCGGGGGTGCGCAGCCGGCCCGTCGCCGAGTCCCAGCGCTGGAGGCCGTAGTGGCCGAGCACCGTGATCCGGGGTGCGCCGGCACCGGTGCGGAGGGCGGCGGCGGACACCACGTAACCGGCCGGGCGGCCGGTCGCGATCACCACGCGCATCCCGTGCCGGGCGAGGGTGACGAGGGCCGCGAGGGCCTGCGGCAGCGGGCGGGCGGTGGCGGGGTCGGTGACGATCGGGGCGAGGGTGCCGTCGAAGTCGACGGCCACCACCGCCTCTTCGGGCCGGTCGAGGAGCGCCCTCAGGCCCTCCGAGCCCGCGGGCGAGATCCCCGCGGAACCGGCCTTGCGTAAGGCCGGCCACAGCTCTTCGTCCGCCGTGCGGACAGGGCGAAGCGATGACGTGCTGGTCATGGTCGTGTCTCCGTTGGCGTCCACATGTGGAAAAACGGGCGCTGAGGCAGCCGGGAACGTCGGTGGTCCACGGCCGGTGGCCCTCGTCCGGACGGCCGGCCGCCTGACGGCAGGGCATCGGTCACCGGTGCGGAGGGAGGCGCGGCGGTTCACATTCGCGAGGAGTTCGCATACGCGAGGATCGAGGCCTCGCGTGAGAAGACGTCACATGGGTGGGCAGGACCGAAGACACTGGAGATCAGTGCCGGGCGACCGCAGCGGCGCCGCCTTCGGCGCGCTTTCGGCCACGATCGTGCTGCTGCTGTACATACTCGGAACATCCCCCGTCGTGTGTTCACACGCGTTCACACGTACTTCTGCGCAGTGGCGAGTCCACAGGGCTCCGGGCTTCGAAGGCCAGGGGAAGTGGTGGCCGATTGGACACACGCGGCCAACTCCCGGCCCGTCGGCCCCTGTCCACCCGCCCGGGCCCCGCTCGGTCCCCGCCCGGGTCCCGCCCGGACGCCGGGCTTCCGGTCCGGGGCGGCGACCGCCGGCCCGCCACCCGCACCGCACCGACCTGCGAGGACAACGCCCGTCCGGTATTTCGCACTACCATCCGGCAGATTCGGGGGGCCGGTGCGGACCCTACCCGGATGTACAGAATTCAATGAAGCAAACGGGGAGGAAGATTGTGGACAGCAGGCCACCCGGAGACGCGCGGCTCATTGACAGATCGGTCGGATTCACCACCACGGCCGCGGAGCTCCTCGACCAGACCGTCAGCACCCTGACGGCGCTCACGGGTTCGGGCATCGCCACGAGCTACCGGACCCTGGCCGAAACGGACGGTCTGATTCCACTGGCGGACGCCGACCGGCGGCTCGGCGGCCCGGGAAACGCCGCCCGCCTGCTGGACTTAGGGCTCGCGCACGTCCTGCCGCACGACCCCCCGGTCCTGGCCGCGGCGGCGCCGGTACCGGCCCTGGAAGCGGCGTTGGCCCACAAACAGCACGAACTCAACGCCCAGTACGACATCGTCGCCCGCTCCCAGCGGGAGGCCGCCCACATCCGGCGGCTCGCGCACCGGCAGGCCCAGGAGGCCACCTCGCACCGGCTCGCCCGGGTGCTCACCGACTCCGACGACATCGCGGCCCTGTCCAACACCATCGGCACGGCGGCCACGGCGGAGCACCTGACCCTGGAGACGTTCCGCTACGACCTGCCCCTGTCGGAGGGCTCCGCGCAGCCGCCCACGGCCGCCGCGATCGCCCGGGGCGTCCGGCACCGCAGCATCTACGAGGCCGCCTTCCTGAGCGATCCCGTGGGCGCCGCGATCATCGAGCGCTGCGCCGCGGCCGGCGAGGAGATACGGCTGCTGCCGCGGCTGCAGATGAAGCTGAAGGTCACCGACGGCGCCCAGGCCCTGCTGGCGCTCACCCCGACCGGCTCCAGCGCGGCCCTGCACCTGACCTCGCCGGTCGCCGTGGACGCGCTGCGCCACTACTTCGAGCTGCTGTGGCGCGAGGCCCGGCCGCTGACGCTCTCCGGCTCCTCCGGTTACGGGGACCGGGAGGGGCAGCGGCACGAGATCGCCGCGCTGATGCGGCAGGGCCTCAAGGACGAGGCGATCGCCCGGCGTCTCGGGCTGACCCCGCGCACGGTGCGCCGCCGGATCAGCGAGTTCATGGAGGAACTCGCCGCCGAGACCCGCTTCGCCGCGGGCGCCGAGGCCCAGCGCCGCGGCTGGTTCGAGGCACCGGCCGAGTAGTTCCCGCGAACGCCGAAGGCGGCCGTCCCCCGGGGGGACGGCCGCCTTCCCGGCAGCGCTCGGACGGCTCAGACGGCCGAACCGGCCTTCCAGTCGGCCCAGTTCATGTTCCAGCCGTTGAGGCCGTTGTCGGGGGCCACGGTCTTGTCGCCGGTGTGGGAGACGACCACGACGTCACCGATGATCGAGTTGCTGTACATCCAGTAGGCGGGCGTGCTGGTGTCGTTGGCGCCCTTGGTGTCGGACAGGCCCACGCAGCCGTGGCTGGTGTTCACGGCGCCGAAGATGGACTTGGCGCCCCAGTAGTTGCCGTGCAGGAAGGTGCCGGAGCTGGTGAGGCGGATGGCGTGCGGCACGTCCTTGATGTCGTACTCGCCCTTGCCGTCGCTGTCGGTGAAGCCCACGGTCGCGCCGTTCATGCGCGTCTCCTTGAACTTCTCGGACATCACCATGATGCCGTTGTACGTCTTGTTGTCGGGCGAACCGGCGGAGATCGGGATGGTCTTGACGGTCTTGCCGTCCTGGGTGACCTTCATCTCCTTGGTCTGGGCGTCGACGTAGGAGACCTGGTTGCGGCCGATGTGGAAGGTGACCGTCTTCTGCTGCACGCCGTAGACCCCGGAGGTGCCCTCGACACCGTCGAGCGCCAGCTTCAGCGTGACGGTGGAGTTCTCCTTCCAGTAGTCCTCGGGGCGGCAGTCCATGCGCTGGGTGGAGAACCAGTGGCAGGCGACCTCCTGGCCGCTGCTGGAGGTGACCGTGACGCCCTTCTGGACGGCTGCCTTGTTCGTGATCTGCTTGTCGAAGTTGATCGACACGGGCATGCCGACGCCGACGGTCGAGCCGTCCTCCGGGGTGAAGGTGCCTATGAAGCTGTTGGTCGGCGAGACCGTGGTGAAGGAGGCGTTCTCGTGCGCGACCAGGCCGGCGGAGTCCTTGGCCTCGGCGGCGACCTTGTAGGTGGTGGACCGCTCCAGCTGGGCGGAGGGCTTCCAGCTGGTCTTGTCGGCGGACAGCGCGCCGGCGACCGCGGTGCCGTCGGCGGTGGTCATGGTGACGCCGGTGAGCGTGCCCTTGCTGACGGTGACGGCCGCGGAGTTGTTGATCGACGCGTTGGACGAGCCGTCCTTGGGCGTGATGGTGATGTCGGCCTTCGACGACTTCTTGGCCGCGGCCTCGTCCGCCTGGGCCTGCGAGCTCTGGCCGCCGCCGGACGCCTTGTCGTCGCTGCCGGAACACGCCGTGAGCACCAGAACACCGCCGAGCAGTGCGGACGCGGCCACCAGGCCCTTGCGCCGCTTACTGTCCGTCATCACACGCTTCTCCATCGTTGCCGAGTCCGCGAACACACCGAGAGCCCCCGTCAAGAACCTTCAACGCTACGGCGGCGTCGCCCCGTTCCACATTCCTCGGATCTGTGGGGCACACCACGTCCACAGGGGCGGCCGGTGCGGAAGGGACCGGTCCGCGCGCCCTCTGAGACGACGAAACCCCGGGCGGCGGTTGCCGCCCGGGGTCACCGGTTCCCCGGATCGCTCAGCCGATGCCGCCCTCTTCGTCGTCGCCCTCGGCATCATCCTCGTCGAGATCCCAGTCCGGCGAATCGGGATCGTAGGAAATCCGCTCGCTGGACCAGGAGGCCTGCTGGAGCTCGATCCCGGGCACCTCGCTGACCAGGTCGAACGGATCGACGAGATAGGCGAGCGCCTCGGCGGTGTCTTCCGTCACAGCGACCTCGGCCTGGGTCCGCTCCTCGCCGGGCAGGTCGGGATCCCCGGCGATCCGGCGCAGCGCGGCCTTGGTGAGCCCGTCGGCGTCCTCCACCTCGAGGACCAGCTCCACCCGAAGCCGTACAAAACGTGATGTCTCTGGAGTGCTCATGGCGGGAGCGTACGACCGAAACCTCCCGTGACTTTCCCGTGACCCGCGATTTTCACTAACATCTGCCCACACGGCCAATTCGCCAGCGTCACAAGGGGATCGATATTCCGTGTCATCCGCTCGCCGCCCGTTGCTGACCGCCACCGCCGCAGGCACGCTCCTGTGCGCGCTGTGGTTCGTCCCGTCCGCCCACGCGTCGCAGGACGCCCCGGCGAGAACCGGCACGTCGGAGAGTACGGCGACCCGGGTCACCCAGCAGGCGAGGGCGCTGTCCGAGGCCACGTCCGAGGCGACCGGGGACGCCACCCACCTCGCCGACACCGGCAGCCCGGACACCACGCCGTACGTCGTCGGCGGCACCCTTTTCCTCGCCGTCGGCGCGGGCTTCGTGGTCTATTCGGTCCGCCGGGAACGCCTGGAGTTTTAAATAACTTGACCACTCTTTGACCGGGGACTCACAGTCCTCCCATGAAGAGATCATCGGGCGTGCGGACCTGCGCCCTCGCCGTCGGCGGCGCGCTGTCCCTCGCCCTCATCACGGGCTGCTCCGACGGGAGTTCCACGGACACCTCGGGCACCGCGCGGGAGGCGTCCGCCGTCAAGGCGCTGAGTACCGCCGAGTTGAAGCAGCGGATCCTCGCACAGGGCGAGGTGGACGGCTACAAGGTCAACGCGATCGGCGAGGCCGCGCCGACCCGGAGCACCATCAAGTCCAGCGACGAGAAGTGCCGCCCGCTGGCCTACGTCCTCACCGGCCTCGCCCCGGCCGACCCGGCGACCGAGATCGGCCGCACGGTACGCGAGGACAAGAAGGACCCCACCGACGACGCGACCTCCCTCGACGACATGGCCGACGGCAAGTTCGAGAGCGCGCTCAAGGACTCCCTGAACCTGGACGTCACCTCCCTCGACCTGTCGTCGTACGACGGCGACGGCGCCCAGCAGGCCCTGCAAGCCGTCTCGACCGCTCTCAAGACCTGCACCACGGGCTTCACGGGCGGCGCCTCCGGCGACGAACAGAAGGTCACGAAGGTCGCACCGGCCAAGGCGTCCGGATCGGGCGACGAGTCGATCGCCTTCACCGCCACCACCGACATGGACGGCGACAAGGGCCCGCTGCACGCGGAGGTGGTCCGCTACGGCAACACGGTCGCCACGTACTTCACGATGAACATCGGCGCGATGATGACCGGCAAGACGTACACGGTGCCACCGGCAGTGATCAAGGCCCAGTCGGCGAAGCTGGGGTAGACGCGCAGTTCCCCGCGCCCCGGTGGGGGCGCGGGGAACTGCGCATCCTGGGGGCGCGGGGCTGTGCCGATATGCGGCTACCGCCGCGTGGGCGCGCTCAGCCCCCACGCACCCGCGGCCAGCCGGCTACCGCAGCGCCCCGGTCACCTTCTCCGCCGCCGCGACAACTCCTCCGCCCCGCACGAACTCCTCCGCCGCGGCGAGGTCGGGAGCCAGGAACCGGTCGGGCCCAGGCCCCTGCACCCCCGCGGAGCGCACCGCCTCGATCACGGCCCGGGACGCCGGCGCCGGCGCCAGTCCCTCCCGCAACTCGACGGCCCGGGTGGCCGCATACAGCTCGACGGCGATGATCCGCGTCAGATTGCCCACGGCCGTCCGCAGCTTGCGCGCGGCCGACCACCCCATCGACACGTGGTCCTCCTGCATCGCCGAGGACGGGATCGAGTCGGCCGACGCCGGAACGGCAAGCCGCTTCAGCTCGCTGACCAGCGCCGCCTGCGTGTACTGGGCGATCATCAGCCCCGAGTCGACACCCGCGTCGTCGGCCAGGAACGGCGGCAGCCCGTGGCTGCGGTTCTTGTCCAGCAGCCGGTCCGTCCGCCGCTCCGCGATGGACCCGAGGTCGGCCACGGCGATGGCGAGGAAGTCGAGGACGTAGGCGACCGGCGCCCCGTGGAAGTTGCCGTTCGACTCCACCCGCCCGTCGGGCAGGACGACCGGGTTGTCGACGGCCGACGCCAGCTCCCGCTCCGCGACCAGGCGGGCGTGCGCGAGCGTGTCCCGCCCGGCCCCGGCCACCTGCGGAGCACACCGCACCGAGTACGCGTCCTGGACGCGCGGCGCGTCGTCCTGGTGGTGCCCGGTCAGCTGGGAACCCTGGAGCACGGCGAGCATGTTGGCGGCGCTGTCGCCCTGCCCCGGGTGCGGCCGGATGGCGTGCAGCTCGGGCGCGAGCACCTTGTCCGTCCCGAGCAGTGCCTCAAGGCTCAACGCGGCGGTGACGTCGGCCGACTTGTAGAGCATGTCCAGGTCGGCGAGGGCCATGACCAGCATGCCGAGCATGCCGTCGGTGCCGTTGAGGAGGGCCAGCCCCTCCTTCTCGCGCAGTTCGACGGGGGCGATCCCGTGCTCGGCGAGCAGCTCGCCGGCGGGCCGTACGACCCCGTCGGGGCCCTCTGCGTCGCCCTCGCCCATGAGCGTGAGGGCGCAGTGGGACAGCGGGGCCAGGTCCCCGGAGCAGCCCAGGGAGCCGTACTCGTGCACGACCGGGGTGATGCCGGCGTTCAGCACGTCGGCCATGGTCTGGGCGACCTCGGGACGCACACCGGTGTGTCCGGAGCAGACGGTCTTCAGCCGCAGGAACATCAGGGCCCGTACGACCTCGCGCTCCACCCGGGGCCCCATGCCGGCCGCGTGCGAACGGACGATGTTGCGCTGCAGCTGGGCCCGCAGCTCCGGACTGATGTGCCGGGTCGCCAGGGCACCGAAGCCGGTGCTGACGCCGTAGACCGGGTCCGGCTTGGCCGCCAGCGCGTCCACGATCTCGCGGGCCGCCGCGAGGGCCGCGACCGCCTCCGCGGACAGTTCGATCCGGGCGCCGCCGCGCGCCACGGCGAGAACGTCGGACGCGGTGACACCGGACGTCCCCACCACCACAGTGTGCATATCCATATTCAGGAGCGTACGCAGTGAATGCAGGCGCTGTCACTACTGGGGCATGGGGTTGCCCCTTACTTGTACGTCACAGCTCGCATGTCACAGTCCCCGGCGCCCGCGGAAGCTCCGCCGCTCGGCCCGCTCCGGCGGCGGCGCGTCGGCCAGCCGCACCACGGGATCGTCCGGCCCCTCCCGCCCGGCCACCACCGGCCGCTCGGCGCGCAGCGCCTTGGCCCGGTACTGGGCCGCGTCGGCGAGCCGGAACAGCCGACGCCCCGAGCGCACCGACCCGATCGGGTCGGCGGTCGAGGCGACCCCGCACGCGACCCCCTCGCCCAGCTCCAACTCCCCCGCCCGGCGGCAGAGTTCGCCGGCCGCCTTGACCACCTCGTCGGCCGGCGGGCCGACCGCCAGCAGGCAGAACTCGTCCCCGCCGAGCCGCGCGGCCAGCGCACCCGGAAGCATCGCCCCGCACAGCGACAGCACCGAGCCGAAGCGTTCGAGGAGACGGTCGCCGACGGCGTGCCCACAGGTGTCGTTGACCTTCTTCAGCCCGTTGAGGTCGCAGACGACGAGGCTGACCACGGCCCCCTCCGCGCGGTGCTGCTCGACCGCCTCGTCGAGGCGTACGTCGACGGCACGGCGGTTGGCGAGCCCGGTGAGGGCGTCGGTGTACGCGAGCCGGCGGGCCTCCTCAAGACGCTCGGTCTGCGCGATCCCGGCGGCGACGACCGAGGCGAGGACGGTGGCGAAGTCGGCGTCGGCGCGGTCGAAGACGGGGGCGCGGACGGCCCGGGCCACGTACAGCTCTCCCCAGGCCCTGCCGTGCAGCACGATCGGGGCGACCAGGCAACAGCCGCGGCCCCGGCGGCGCAGGGCGGCGACGCGTTGGTGGGAGTAGCCGGGGCGGCCGGCGGCGGGCCCCTCGGCCGTCTCGACCCAGGCGTTGGGGCCGCCGCCGCCCGCCCAGCGTTCATGGAGGAACTCGGTGATCTCCGGGAACTGGTGCACCGGATAGGCCTCGGCCTCCGGGAACTCCTCCTCGTCCGGGGCGCGCTCCCCGACGTTCACGAGGACCCGGAGCCGGCCGAGCTCGCGCTCCCAGACGGAGAGCGCGGCGAAGCTGCCGTCCAGCGCACGGCAGGCGCCGGCGGCGGCGGCGCACCAGCACTCGTGTGGGGTGTGAGCCGCGGCCATGCCCTGAGCCAGCGCCACGACGGCGGCGAGCCGGATGTCCTCACCCATCACTCCAGGTTAGGGATGATCCGGTTCATTCGGGACATTGGTGCGGCGAACAGGTGTTGCGGGGCGGATGCATCGTCGCGGGCCGCGGGCCGGTGGGGGCCGATCACTCCCCCGGCCACTCCGGCCGACGCTTCTCGTTGAACGCAGCGACCCCCTCCGCCCGGTCCCCCGAGAACGCCACCGTCCGCCACGCCGCGTCCTCGACCTCAAGGCCCGTCCGCAGATCCAGCCCGTGCCCCAGCCGCAACGCCTGCTTCGCCGCCCGCAGCCCCACCGGCGAGTTCGCCGCCATCCGCGCCGCCAGCGCCAGCGCCGCCTCCCGGTCCCGCCCCGCCTCCACCAGCTCGTCGACCAGGCCCAGCGCACGCGCCTCCGGCGCCTCCACCCGCCGCGCCGAGAAGATCAGCTCGGCCGCGCGGGCCGCGCCCACCCGGCGCGGCAGCAGCTGCGTGCCACCGCCGCCCGGGATCACGCCCACCGACACCTCGGGCAGGCCCACCACGGCCGTACCGTCGGCCACGATCACGTCGCAGGACAGGGCCAGTTCGAAGCCCCCGCCCAGCGCGTAGCCGTGCACGGCGGCGATCGTCGGCATCGGCAGCTCCAGCACGCCGGTGTACGCCCCGCGCGACAGCGGCCGCGACCGGAGCAGCTCCGCGTCGGTCATCGCGTTGCGCTCCTTCAGGTCGGCACCGACGCAGAACGCCCGCTCGTGCGAGGAGGTCAGCACGACCACCCGGGCGTCCCGGTCGGTGCTCAGCGCGGCGCACGCGGCGACGATCGAGCGGGCCATCGCCGTCGACACCGCGTTCATCGCCTTGGGCCGGTCCAGCACGAGTTCCGCGACGTGCCCGTGCCGCCGTACCAGCACGAACTCCCCGTACCGCTCCTCGCTCATGTCAGTCACCCTCCGCTCGACCCGGCTACGGGTTAACGCCTGTTAACTCACCGATCATCGCAGCCGGGGCGGGCCGGAGGAAAGGGGCACCGACCGGTCGCGGACACCCTCGTTCGAGTGACATCCCGGGAGATCCCCGACGCACGCCCCACGGGAGCGCATAACGTGCGCTCGCCACGGCGCATCGGGGGCGCGCAGCGGGGAGGGAAGCTCATGACAGGAATGTCGGCAGCCAGTCGCCGGGGACGGCACCGCAAGCCCCGGCCCCGCAAGCTGCTGTTCGCCGCCGGAGGGCTGGCGCTGGCCGCCGGTGCGCTCAGCCTCGTACGGATCACGTCGGGCGGCGGCGGTGTCGGCGCGCCCGGCACGGCGGAGGCGGAGCCCCGCCTCGATCCGACCGCCGACGCCACGGACCGCTCCGCGAACGCGGCCGCCACCGTCGGTACGGTCCTCAGGGCGACGCCCTCGGCGGCCACCGTCATGGGCGGCGAGAGCACGGCACCGACGGCCACCGCAACCCGTACGGCCGCCGCGTCACCGTCCTCCGCCTCGCCCACCGCACTGCCGGGCACCGGGAGCGGGACGGTGCCGACCACCATCCCGACGGCCCCGCCCCGGCCGACGAGCACTCCGTCGCCACCGGCCGCGAGCCCCTCACCCACCCCGACGCAGAAGCCCGGCGCACATCAGCCAGGCAGCGGGGTCTGCCTGCCGGTCGTCGGGCTGTGCGTGGGCCCGCTGGCGGCTACGGCTCCCCGTCCCGCCGGGTGAGCAACCACGGCTCCACGACCCCCAGGCCACGCACCGGACGCTGCCACATCGGCTGCAGCGCGAAGCGGTACACCGGGGGCTCCTCGCCCTCCTTCTCGGCGGTCGCCGCCTCCTCCGCGGCGGCCGCCTCCGAGGCCGGCGCCTCCCCCACCCGGATCAGCTCCTCCGCGAACGCGCTGTCGACGAGCACGGCGTCGCGCGGGGCTATCGAGGTGAGGCGGGAGGCGAGGTTCACGGTCGTACCGAAGACATCGCCCATTCGGGTGGTCACCGTGCCGAAGGCCATGCCGACCCGCAGCTCCGGCATCGTCTCGTCGTGCGCCATGGTCTCCACCAGGCGCAGCGCGATGTCGGCGGCGATACCGGCGTCGTCGGCGGCGTACAGGACCTCGTCGCCGAGGGTCTTGATGAGCCGGCCGCCGCGGGCCGCCACCAGGTCGGCGGCGGTGGTCTCGAAGGCCTCGACCAGCTCGCCGAGTTCCTCCTCCTCCATGCGCCGGGTCAGCCGGGTGAACCCCACCAGGTCGGCGAAGCCGACGGCGAGGCGGCGGTCGACCATCTCCTCGTCGTCGGTGGCCTGCACGACCCGGCCCGCCGAGGCGGCGAGCTGGCGGCGCCAGACGTAGACGAGGAACTCCTCCAGCTCGGGCAGGAGCAGTTCGACGATCGGGTACGTGACCTCGGTGCGGGTCATGCCCGGCTCCGGCGGCTCGGTCAGGCCCTCCAGGAAGGAATCCATCTGCCACTCGGCCAGACGGGCGGTGGTCTGCCCCGTGGACCGTGCCACCTGCACGGCCATGGCCTCGCTGAGCAGCCCCGCCTCGACGAGACCGGCGAGCCGGCGCAGGGCCAGCACGTCGGCCTCCGTCAGCGCCTTGGCCTGCCCGATGTCGGCGAAGCCCATCGCCCGCCAGAACCGCGACGCCAGCTCCATGGAGACACCCGCGCTGCGGGCCGCCTGGAAGGGGGTGTAGCGGCGCTCGGCCCCGAGGATCAGGCCTTCGAGACGCAGCGCGAGGGGGTCCTCGCCGGAGTCGGCGGCGTCCGCGCCCGCGCCGGAGCCCGTGTCGTCGACGGTCACGCCTGCTGCCCTTCCGATCTACCGCGGTCGCATACCGACCAGGCTCAACTCTACGGCAGCTGTGCGGTAGCTCACTTCGTGAGGTAAGCCGACATCGGGGGTGAGAGGTCGAGTTTCAGGTGCGGGTGAGTGGGGGCTGATCGCGCAGTTCCCCACGCCCCTGACGGGGCGCTTCACAGCTACCCGGCTGCGCCCACCCGCACCGCACTCACGCAGCCCGCAGATGCACGATGTCCCCCGCCCCCACCGGCTCCTGCACCCCTTCCTTCGTGGCGATCACCAGCCTCCCGTCGCCGTCGATCGCCACCGCCTCCCCGACCAGCGCCCGGTCCCCGGGCAGCTCCGCCCGCACCGTCCGCCCCAGCGTCGCGCAGCCCGCCGCGTACGCCTCCTGGAGCCCGCTCACGCCCGGATCGCCGCCCGCCTCGCGCCAGCGCCCGTACCAGTCCTCCAGGGACCGCAGGACGGCCCTCAGCAGCGTCTCCCGGTCCGTGCTCACCGCCCCGGCCAGCGCCAGCGAACCGGCCTGCGGCACCGGCAGCTCCGCCGCGCGGAGCGTGACGTTGATGCCGACGCCGACCACCACCCCGTCCTCGCCGGCCCGCTCCGCGAGAATGCCCCCCGCCTTGCGCTCCTCGTCACCGACGGTGACGAGGAGGTCGTTCGGCCACTTGAGCGCCGTGTCGACGCCCGCACCCCGCGCCAGCCCCGTCGCCACCGCCACCCCCGTGAGCAGCGGCAGCCACCCCCAGCGGGCCACCGGCACCTCGGCCGGCTTCAGCAGCACCGAGAAGAACAGGCCCGAGCGCGGCGGCGCCGTCCACTGCCGGTCCAGCCGCCCCCGCCCCGCCGTCTGCTCCTCGGCGACCAGCACCGCACCCTCGTCGGCGTCCCCCGCGACGGCCCGGGCCACGAGGTCGGAATTGGTGGAGCCGGTACGGCCCACGACCTCGATGTCGCAGTACAGGCCCCCGTGCCCGCCGTCCCGCACCAGGGCCCTGCGCAGCCCGGTCCCGTTCAGCGGTGGACGGTCCAGGTCGGACCAACGATTGTTGTTCGCATCTGCTGCGTCTCGCGGCGTCATGCAAGCCACCCTAGGTGTGTTGTACGCCGCACTGCCGTTTGGTAGGCGCCCCACTACGCTACGGATGAGTAACCGTCCCCCCTTTTGAGCAGGCAGGGAGCCGCATCCCGATGTCCGAGCCGGAAGAGATCGACATTCACACGACCGCGGGGAAGCTCGCGGATCTCCAGCGCCGTGTCCACGAAGCGACACACGCCGGTTCGGAGCGCGCCGTCGAAAAGCAGCACTCCAAGGGCAAGCTGACGGCCCGTGAGCGGATCGAGCTGCTCCTCGACGAGGGCTCCTTCATCGAGCTGGACGAGTTCGCCCGGCACCGCTCCACCAACTTCGGCCTGGAGAAGAACCGCCCCTACGGGGACGGCGTCGTCACCGGGTACGGCACGGTCGACGGCCGGCCCGTCGCCGTCTTCTCGCAGGACTTCACCGTCTTCGGCGGCGCCCTCGGCGAGGTCTACGGCCAGAAGATCGTGAAGGTCATGGACTTCGCCCTGAAGACCGGCTGCCCGGTCATCGGCATCAACGACTCCGGCGGGGCCCGGATCCAGGAGGGGGTCGCCTCCCTCGGCGCGTACGGCGAGATCTTCCGCCGCAACACCCACGCGAGCGGCGTGATCCCGCAGATCTCGCTCGTCGTCGGCCCCTGCGCCGGCGGCGCCGTGTACTCCCCGGCCATCACCGACTTCACGGTCATGGTCGACCAGACGTCCCACATGTTCATCACAGGACCGGACGTCATCAAGACGGTCACCGGCGAGGACGTCGGCTTCGAGGAGCTGGGCGGCGCCCGGACCCACAACTCCGTCTCCGGCGTGGCCCACCACATGGCCGGCGACGAGAAGGACGCCGTCGAGTACGTCAAGCAGCTGCTGTCGTACCTGCCGTCCAACAACCTCTCCGAGCCCCCGGTCTTCCCCGAGGAGGCCGATCTCGCCGTCACCGACGAGGACCGCGAGCTGGACACCCTGGTCCCGGACAGCGCGAACCAGCCGTACGACATCCACACGGTGATCGAACACGTTCTCGACGACGGCGAGTTCTTCGAGACGCAGGCCCTGTTCGCCCCGAACATCGTCACCGGCTTCGGCCGCGTGGAGGGCCATCCGGTCGGCATCGTCGCCAACCAGCCGATGCAGTTCGCCGGCTGCCTCGACATCAAGGCGAGCGAGAAGGCCTCCCGCTTCGTCCGCACCTGCGACGCCTTCAACGTCCCGGTCATCACCTTCGTCGACGTCCCCGGCTTCCTGCCCGGCGTCGACCAGGAGCACGACGGCATCATCCGCCGCGGCGCCAAGCTGATCTACGCCTACGCCGAGGCCACCGTCCCCCTCATCACCGTCATCACCCGCAAGGCCTTCGGCGGCGCCTACGACGTCATGGGCTCCAAGCACCTGGGCGCCGACCTCAACCTCGCCTGGCCCACCGCCCAGATCGCCGTCATGGGCGCCCAGGGCGCCGTCAACATCCTGCACCGCCGCACCATCGCGGAGGCGGAGAGCTCAGGAGCGGGTGAGGCCACCCGGGCGCAGCTCATCCAGGAGTACGAGGACACCCTCCTCAACCCCTACACGGCGGCCGAACGCGGCTACATCGACGCCGTCATCATGCCGTCGGACACCCGCCGCCACGTCGTACGGGGCCTGCGCCAGCTCCGTACCAAGCGCGAGTCCCTGCCCCCGAAGAAGCACGGCAACATCCCCCTCTAAGGAGCCGCTGTGACGATCAAGGTCATACGGGGCAACCCGACCCCGGAGGAGCTGGCCGCCGCACTGGCGGTCGTAAGGGCACGCGCGGCCGCCCTGGCAGCCGCCCCACCCGGCACCCCGCCGGCAACGAGCGCCTGGTCCGACCCGAGCCGCATCGCCCAGCAACGACTGCCCCAGCCGAGCCCGGGCGCGTGGACGCGTACCTACTGGCCGAGCTGACGCCAAAAGAGCAGGGGCGCCGGGGGTGCCCCCGGCCGAAGGCCGGGGGAGGAACCGCGCACAGAAGTGCAACCCCGGGCTCCGATTTGAGTACCCCTACTCAGGCGCCGCCCCCCGGCCAAGCCCCACGCTGGTGACATGCTGTGGTCGGACCCCGAAGACGAGCCGCCGAAGGACCTGCAGGACATGCAGAGAACCCTCCGGCGGCTCGGCGTCTTCCTGGCCCTGGTCATGGTCCTGCTGATGATCGTGCTCGGCGTGAGGTGAGCAACCCTCTGTCGGCCCCCACCGATACGCTGCCCCCATGCGCAGACTCGTCCTCGCCTCCCAGTCCCCCGCCCGGCTGAACCTCCTGCGCCAGGCGGGCCTCGCCCCCGAGGTGATCGTCAGCGGCGTCGACGAGGACGCCGTCACCGCCCCCACCCCGGCCGACCTCGCCCTCGCCCTCGCGGAGGCGAAGGCGTCCGTGGTCGCCGCCCGCCCGGACGTCCAGGGCGCGATCGTCATCGGCTGCGACTCCGTGCTGGACCTCGACGGCCAGGCCCTCGGCAAGCCGGCCGACGCCGAGGAGGCCACCGCCCGCTGGAAGTCGATGCGCGGCCGGGCCGGCACCCTGCAGACCGGGCACTGCGTCTGGGACACGGCGAGCAAGCGCTGGGTGTCGGCGACCGCGTCCACGGTCGTACGGTTCGGCGAGCCCACCGACGAGGAGATCGCCGCCTACGTCGCCACGGGCGAACCCCTCTACGTGGCGGGAGCGTTCACCCTGGACGGCCGCAGCGCGCCGTTCGTCGAGGGCATCGACGGCGACCACGGCAACGTGATCGGCATCAGCCTGCCCCTGATCCGCCGGCTGCTGGCGGAGCTCGGCATCGGCATCACGGAGTTGTGGGCGCCGGTGGAGTGAACGGCCCCGCGGGCGGCGTGTCGTTCTTCGCCTCCGCCCCCGGCCCCGGTTCCGGTTCCGGGGCGCTCGCGGGTCCGGAACCCTCCTCGCCCCCGCCGCCGGCCGCCGTCCCGGGCCCACCGGCCCCGTCCACCTGGTCGTACGTCATCAGCAGCAGTACGACGAGCGCGAGGACGACCACCATGAAGAGGAACGCCCGCCAGCCCATCAGCCCCCACGACACGGCACCCAGGAGGGCGTGCACGACCGCCACGCTGATCAGCAGCACCCGGCCGAGGCCCGCGGGCGGCCGGTTGCGCACGGCGACCAGCAGGGCCACCAGGCCGCACAGCGCGAAGTAGAGGCCGAAGACCACGGCGCCGGCCTTCGCGGACACCGACATCTTGTCCGGGTCGAGGCCGGCCAGGGACATGTCCTGGCGGTCGACGACCACCCCCATGAACCAGTTGAGCGCGGCGATGCCGAATCCCTCGGCGAAGAGTATGACGGCCACGATCCACGCCACCGGTCTGCGCACCACCGGTCCCCACCCACTTTCGTTCACGGCCCGAACCGAGCCGGTGTTACTTGAAGTACGTTCAAGACATCGCGAACGCTACTAACGGGTAAACCGCGGGACAAGGGTCCGGTCGGCAGCAAAGAAACGTTGGGCCATTCGTAGGGACTCAACAAAGAAACGGAGTGGGGCGCGGCACGCTCTCACAGAGACCTTGACCACATGACGGAGCTAGGGTTTCCCGAAGGAGTCCTGCGTACCGAGGTGCGACAAGGGATTTCCCGGGTCGGGTGAGCCTCGCATCACGCTCCGTGTGGGCAAGGTCACCATTGGGGACGGGTCGAAGTGCCGTGTCGGCAGTCCCTAAACTCGGCTTGTTTCAAGGAGGGAGCCTCAATCGTGCGCAAGGTGCTCATCGCCAACCGTGGCGAAATCGCTGTCCGCGTGGCCCGGGCCTGCCGGGACGCCGGGATCGCGAGCGTGGCCGTCTACGCGGAACCGGACCGGGACGCTCTGCATGTCCGCGCCGCGGATGAGGCGTTCGCCCTGGGCGGTGACACCCCGGCCACCAGCTACCTGGACATCTCCAAGGTCCTGAACGCCGCCCGCGAAGCCGGTGCGGATGCCGTCCACCCCGGTTACGGGTTCCTCTCCGAGAACGCCGAGTTCGCACAGGCGGTCCTGGACGCGGGCCTGACCTGGATCGGCCCGCCGCCGCAGGCCATCCGCGACCTGGGCGACAAGGTGGCGGCCCGGCACATCGCCCAGCGCGCCGGTGCCCCGCTGGTGGCCGGCACCCCGGACCCGGTCTCGGGCGCCGACGAGGTCGTGGCGTTCGCCGAGGAGCACGGCCTGCCGATCGCCATCAAGGCGGCGTTCGGCGGCGGCGGGCGCGGCCTGAAGGTCGCCCGCACCCTCGAAGAGGTCCCGGAGCTGTACGACTCCGCCGTCCGTGAGGCGGTGGCCGCCTTCGGCCGCGGCGAGTGCTTCGTCGAGCGCTACCTGGACCGCCCCCGGCACGTGGAGACCCAGTGCCTGGCCGACACCCACGGCAACGTGGTGGTCGTCTCCACCCGTGACTGCTCGCTCCAGCGCCGCCACCAGAAGCTCGTCGAGGAGGCCCCCGCGCCGTTCCTCTCCCAGGCCCAGGTCGCCGAGCTGTACCGCGCCTCCAAGGCCATCCTCAAGGAGGCCGGCTACGTCGGCGCGGGCACCTGCGAGTTCCTGGTCGGCCAGGACGGCACGATCTCCTTCCTGGAGGTCAACACCCGCCTCCAGGTGGAGCACCCGGTGACCGAGGAGGTCGCCGGCATCGACCTGGTCCGCGAGATGTTCCGGATCGCCGACGGCGAGGCCCTCGGCTACGACGACCCCGAGCTGCGCGGTCACTCGTTCGAGTTCCGTATCAACGGCGAGGACCCGGGCCGCAACTTCCTGCCCGCGCCCGGCACGGTCACCCGCTTCGACGCCCCCTCCGGCCCCGGCGTCCGCCTGGACGCGGGCGTGGAGGCCGGCAGCGTGATCGGCCCCGCCTGGGACTCCCTGCTCGCCAAGCTGATCGTCACCGGCCGCACCCGCGCGGAGGCCCTCCAGCGGGCCGCCCGCGCCCTGGACGAGTTCCAGGCCGAGGGCATGGCCACGGCGATCCCGTTCCACCGCGTCGTCGTCCGCGACCCGGCGTTCGCCCCCGAGCTGACCGGCTCCGCCGACCCGTTCACGGTCCACACCCGCTGGATCGAGACCGAGTTCGTCAACGAGATCAAGCCCTTCGCCGCCCCGGCCGACACCGAGGCCGAGGACGACAAGGACCGCGAGACGATCGTCGTCGAGGTCGGCGGCAAGCGCCTGGAGGTCTCCCTCCCGGCGTCCCTGGGCATGACCCTGGCCCGCACCGGCCTCGCCGCCGGCGCCAAGCC